>JANQLQ010000046.1 GCA_028280565.1 Fulvivirga sp. | reverse complement strand
TCTCTGCGTTGCAAAAAGACTTACGTAGCTATGGCTATGCGCGTTTTTTGCGCCTTGACCTTCCACAAAATCTACGACCGCCTTACCCATCATTTGAGGCTTGACTGGACACTAGTTTTTAATAAGCTTGAATACTTGCATGTCGCCATCAATCGTGAGACAATAGAAATATACTCCTGCGGGAACATCTTGTGTCTCCCACCTAAGTGTATGCTTACCTCCTGGGAAGTTTTGATGATCTGCCAAAGAGGTCATTTTTTCCCCGGCAAGGTTGAATACTTCCAGGGTCAGTTTAACTTCATGATCAAACTGGAGTAGGAAAGAGACTTCTTCACTGAAAGGATTAGGATGAGCAGTGAGTTGGTGCTCATTTACGGTGAAGGTCTCTTTTTCCACAGCCATCCGGGTGCTGGCGGGTTCCGGCTCTATCCCAAAGAAAGGTGTCATCTGCGAGCAACCGCATTCGGAGCAGTCATTGGTACTGTCCAGGTCAGTAGTTACCCCAAGAATATTGGTAAAACGTTCGTAATGACCTATTCTATGGGTTACTTTGGCTATTTCCGCACCTTTCCCACACTCCAAACCACCATTAATGATATTAACCGTCATTCCAAAGCCTGGCAGCCTATTTCGTTGCAGGTCATAGACTGTAGGTGACCAGTTACCTACCAATACATCGTGTGCCGAAGGTTTAGGGAATTGCGGGGTCATCCAGAACCAAATGGCAGTTTGAAATGCCAGGGCGGCATCCTGTGTCACAAGTTCCGGCTGATTGAGCAGTACACTTTTATCTCCATATAAAAATTCGCTCACTTGCCCGTAATTATAATTCCAGCTTAACTGGATAGGTCCCCTACCGTGGTAAGACTTACCGGGAGCGGGTGGATAGTTAGTGTTGTTTTCATCACGATATGCTAACGGTGCGCCGGGGTTGCCATACCCTACTTCTTCCCTGAAATGAAGACCCCAGGCATAGCGCCCCCCGGGGGCAGTGTCCCATCCACCCGTAGTCTCTTGGGCGATGTTGGCTAAGAAAGCCGCGAGTTCACGTTTTTTAGTGATCTCATTCCCTTCATTCGCAAAGGTACCATAGTCCACCACCTGGGTCACGATGGGTTTTGACTGGTTCCAATCTGCGTTAAAATGTTGGTCCACCCGGATGACCTTAGACTCATTCGTGGTTTTATCCCTCCGTGTGAGACGGTAGAGGTTAGTCCCGGTGCGTCTTTCAAAGGTGACTTCAATATTTTTCATCCGTTCCAGCGCTTCCTGCAAAGCCTCGTAAGTAAAGAAGTCCTTGGCAGGATCCAATTCAAACGTCGTTAGGTCTGTCCCAAAGCGGTAAGGAAAAAAGTCGTTGTACTGTTGTCTCGAGATCAAAAGGTCTCCCCCGGGTAGGGTTTCTTTGATCGCTACCTGGAATTGAAAGGAGGTGGATGCCTGCTCGTTATCCGTGGCATTTCCCGCGATCGTAAAGTCGCCGTAAGACGTAAAAGACCAGGTGGCTTCATAGATATCATCCGTGCCGGTGGGAAGAAGCGGCACGGTGCCCCCGGCACCCATAACCTGTGTGATGACATTCAATACAGTCCCGCCAGGATCTTTAGCCTTGACGCGCAGGTTCACCTCTACAGGAAGTGACTCGGAGTAGATGATGGAAGGGGTAAGATTCGTGACCTCGGGGGGCGTGTTCCCTCCAACACATTCTCCAAGTGCCTCCCAAGCATGTTCCCAAGCCCAACCTACGCCTGGCTCATAGGGGCCGCCTATCGTACACCAGCCGCCTACTTTGCACCGGTAGCGGTTGTCGTTGTTCTGTACTTCGTCACCAGTATTGTAGGTTTGACCTTGTACATATTGAGCGGCATCACACCCTTCTATATTCAGCCGTGCTAATACTGTCGTACCACAATCGCCCAGGGCATTCCATGCATTTTCCCAGGCCCAGCCCACGCCCGGCTCGTAGGGTCCCCCAATGGAACACCAGCCACCCACAGTACATTCGTAGGCCTTGCCATTATTCTGTACTTTGTCACCGTTGTTATACGAAGAACCGTCCGAATACAGGGGCATATCACAAGCACTGCTGCCCGTACTAACTGTGATATCTACCCTATTAGAACTAGAACTCTTGTCACCATTATCAAATGCCATAGCATACAATTGGTAACTTCCCCCGGATACATTATTCCAGTTATAGCTGTAAGGTGCGGAAAGATCTTCCCCCAGCTTCGTGCCGTTGCTATAGAATTCTACTTTGGTTATTGAACCCTCTTGGTCAGAAGCGGTTGCATTGATAGTAATGTTATCTCCTGCCACAAAGTTGGCCCCTGTTGCGGGAGAGGTAACAGTGACAACCGGGGGTTGATTCACTGGCCCATGAGCCATGGTATTCAATCTTAGCTGGTCACTGCTGCGGAGTGTCTCCACCCTAGCAGAGACCTCTGCCGGGGATAAGCTTGTATTTTTTGCATGGTATACCCAGTCCACTTTCATCGTCGTAGTTCTTGGTTGTGTGGAGGGGCCCACGTTCACCTGGTCATTGAAAAAGATCCAGTTGGCAAAGGCGATCTGCATATTCATGCGAGGATACACGCTGTTACCACCCCTGGAAACGGTATGTGTGGAAACCAACTGCCCGTCTATATAGTATCGTACATTTTGGCCGTCCGTGGACTGTATCACCAAATCGTGCCATCCTTGGAAATCATCATGGATCTCGGTGTTTGCATTGTCACTTATTTCCCCGGCGCGTGCCCACGAAGTGGTATGCATCGTTTTTTTGTTCCTATCTCCCCAAACATTGTAGGGGAGATATTCAAAATCAAGTTCAGAATAATCGGGGCTGCCAGGAGACCAGTTAATGGTATAAAATGTTTGTACATTCCCATCTTGGCTATTCGCAGGAGAGCTATCAAAATATACCCTTGCGGCATAGGTACCTTCCAAGAACATAATTTGGGATTCGATCCTCGCATTCCTAATACTAGTGGGAGTCCCTGCTACACGATTGGTAATATGCATGACCTTATTGCCCGCTAGCTGGGGATCATTAACAAACTGTACCTGTTCTTTTGCATAGATAGCACCTGTCATAGGGCCGTTAACCCCGTCCACTACATTCCAGCCAAAACCCTGCAAAACAGGATCAGCGTAGCCAGAGTAGATAAAATCATCAAAAAATTCATTTTCAACCGAAGGGGCTTGCGCACTTTCCTTAAAGATCATAGCATCCAGGTTAAGATCGTCAGCATCCATTACCACCCTTATGATCTGCTCCCCGGCATTTAGGGGAACGGTTACAGCTACCGTCTGCCAGTTTTGCCATCCACTTGTATTAGGGATGTTAATGGAGCCGCTCACATCTTGTCCATTCACCTCGATATGGAATCGCTTTCCCTGCGCAATGGCGGCCACCCGGCATTCAAGGACATAGGTTTTGGAAGCGCTTACATGGATGGTATATTCCAACCATTCCCCTGCTCTTGCCCATCCTACATTGTACCCACCTTCCGAAGAAGGTTCAATATCTACGGCATCGGTACGGTAAGCCCTCCCTTCATTGGCGGTGGTAAGGTCATTAAAGGCAATGCCCTGGCCACCCAGGTCATAGTTTTCAGCCTCTATTCTACCCGGAACAGGCCACGGCGTCCCTCCATAGGGAGACTGGGTAGTAGGTCCCGCTCCCGGAAAGTCATCGGCGGGGAATTTTATCTTGTCACGTATCCATGCCCCGGCAGGTTTTAAACGGCTTGTCGTCCATGGACCGTTAGAACAAGTACCAGCCTGCCATACTGCCCCTGAACGGAAATCGTCCGAATAATTCCAGTTGGTCCAACTGATCTTTTTTTGGCGCATCAGGTCAATGAAACGTTGGGTCATAGCAAAGTCGTTGGGCCCATCGCCAGTGTATTCTTGCGAGCCGAATTCGGTGACAAAAACCGGCAACACATCCGACGCCCTATACAACGTGTTCAAGTAAATATCCCGGTGGCTTGTGGCGTAAAAATGGAACGTGTACATGACGTTATCGAAACGTAACGGGTTGTCGATCACATCTTGTAGGCTTCCTTGGCCTGATACCCCGAAGGTGGCCCATCCTTGGGTACCTACGAGAACTACTGCATCATCGTCAATAGCGCGAATGACCGGGATGATTTGATCTGCATACGTTTTGATCCGGTCCCAGGTCACACCAGGGCCATTGGGCTCGTTGCAGATGTCATAAATGATATTGTTTTTATTTTTATGCTGCGAGGCGATGTCCGTGAAAAACCTGCGGGCATTTTCCAGGTTATCGTTGGGATCTCCCGGGGTAAGCTGGTGCCAGTCTACAAGGGCATACATACCTCTTTCCGTGGCTTCATTGATCAAGCGGCTGACCTGGTCAGTAAACCCGGCAGGGTCAGTTTCATAGCCCCCTTCTTGCACATAAAGGGAGATCCGTAAAATGTCAGCCTCCCAATCATAAGCTAAAGCGTTTAGAGAGGTCTCGGTAAGGCAATCGCCCCATCCATACCACTGGAGGCCGTGGGTGCTCATCCCACGGAGTTGGATAGGGTTACCATATTGATTACAGAGTTTTGTGCCACACACGCGGAGTTGGCCGTTTTGCCCTACCGGGCTTTGCTGTGCGGCAACGGTGCTGTACAAAAAAGGCAGCACCAACAGTGCTTGTATTAAAAACAAGGCATTTGGTAATGTTTTTTGCATATTCATGATACTTTCTTTCGAAGTAAAAAATGGAGAAAGCAATAGGGTGAGAAAAGGTAAGAGATCCCCCCGGCCCTTATAGGACACGGGGGGAAATCCACATTGAGCAGAAAGTTTATCTTTTAAATAGTTTGAAATTCTGCACCTTATCACCGCTAATGACACGGTAATAATAGAACCCGGATGGTAAGTGAGGCACATCCCATTGGAAAGAATGAATACCTGCCTCCAATGAACGGTTATTCAACACCTTTTCCACTTCAAGCCCTGACTGGTTCACTATAGATAGCGAAACTGTACCCGCCTTTTCTAACTCGAACATGATGTTGAGTTTTTCGATAAACGGGTTAGGATATACTTTAACCTTATCCACTAGGTCATTAGCCAGTGATACAGGGTCATCGATGAGCACATCGGTGGTCGGCTTATCGCTTGCCGCTGTTCTTGCGCCGGGTAAGGCATCAAAATAGGCCCTGTGTGGCGTTGAGAATGCAGAACCGCCTGTAGTGACGTCCCAATTAATGGACCACGTCATCAACCCCCTGAAGCTTGGGTAGCCGGAAGAGTTCCTCAATTGGTATCTTCCCCCGAAGGACTGTCCTTTAATGAGGTAATCCAAGGCTTGGTGTACTTCGGCCGGTGAGGTATAGCCCCCGGCAGGTGCTGCTGTCCTATTTGGCGAAGCAGGAAGCCCTATCACCACCTGGTCGGGCCGCAAAGCAGGGAAAGCATTGCCATTAATGGTAAACCCTTGCAAGAGTACTTCGGCCATCGCTACATGAAAATCCGCATTCCCTTGGGAGTAAGCTTGCAGGTCGAGGCCTAGCATACTGCCCGTATTGTAGTGCTGAACTTGGATATAATCCAGGTCATTACGCAAGGCATAAATAAGCGGCAGGTAAGCACCTGCTGAACCTCCATACCCGGAAAGCGCTCCTTGTACATACAAGGTTTCCGGCGCCATGGAAAGGATAAAATCAGACCCGAATTGACCCAAAATAGTGCGGCACCCTTGGATCGTATACACGAGTTTAGGAGAAGTAGGATTCCTGAAGTCCGTATCACCACCTATCAAGGAGAGTGAGCTTCCTTCAAAATTGATATCCAAACCATCAAACCCGTACTCCGTGATAATATTGATGACGGTGCTGCTAAATGCCTGTGCATCTGAAGGACTGCTGATATCTACTGCTCCCGTAGCGCCTCCTACGGAGATCAGTACCTTTTTACCCCTGCTTTGAAGCAGAGCCACATCATTTTTAAACTCCTGCACACTAGGGTAAATACCCGGATCAGGCGCAAAGGTTATCGTGGAACCTCCTAACACTGTAGGCACGGCGAACGATACGTTGATCACGTCCCATTTATCCGAAACCTCTCGCAGCTTCGGCGTGGAAGAACCGTTGTCAAAATTATGCCAGTACCCTACGAGGATCTTGCCGGGTAAGTCACCCCCGGGTGTCGGGGTTGTGGAACCCACTGAAATGCTCACAGGTGAAGAAGTGCCCGTGGCCCCCTGGTCATCCGTAGCCGTGGCGGTTAGCGTTTGATTTCCTTGTACGCCTGTCCAACTGATCGTGTAAGGTGCCGAAAAGTCTTCCCCGATCTTACCCCCGTTCACGAAGAATTCTACCTTCGAGATCGTACCGTCACTGTCATTTGCAGCCGCCGCTATGTTTACCGATTGCCCCACTTGGAAGCTGGAACCACTAACCGGTTGCGTAATGGAGACCGTAGGTGACTGGTTGCCCGGGTTACCATCGCATGGTCCTACCAATGTCCATGCATCTTCCCAATGCGCCCCGGTACCCGGTGCATAGGCCCAAGCGGCGCCGTTACACCATCCACTGTTAGGGAAAGGTCGGCATTCATACAAACTGCCGGCATTCTGTACACGACTTCCTTCTTGATAGCCTCCATTTTCCATATACTGGGGAGCATCGCAATTGCCACCGCCCCCGCCGCTTTGAGGATTCACGGTTATGCCTATGCTGGCTGAAGATCCTACTGCATTTTCGTTATCCAATGCCCTAGCCACCAAGGTATAGCTACCCGCTGCAACGTTAGTCCAAGTGAAACTGTAAGGAGAGCTAGTATCTTCTCCCAATTTAATCGTACCATTATAGAACTCTACCCTTGCCACACTACCGTCACTGTCTGATGCAGTTGCGGCGATCGTCATGTTATCTCCTGCTGTAAAAATGCTTCCAGTAGCAGGGGAAGTGATAGAAGCCGTCGGAGCGGCATTGCCTCCTCCACCCGGGTTGCCACAAAGATCGCCTGTGACCTGGTTGATCGCTACCAGCAGCGAAGTCTGTGGATCACTAGTGTCTTGAGAAAGCTCCCAGATCATGATACCACCGGCGCTTTGAAGGGCCAGCTCTGTTTTTGCTTTTATCGTAGGGATGCCGTTATAGCTGAACCCGTTAAAGGTATCCGAGTTAGGACTTGCGCCTTGTGCGAGCAGATCTCGATAGGTTACGAATTGCCCACCGTTCCTGCCATAGAAGGGTACACCTATAATGGCCTTAGACCTTGGTAATCCGCGGCCCACCCAGTAGTTAAGCGATTGCTCGGCATAGCTATAAGGAGAGTGAGGATTACCACCGTCATAGGCCATGAGATTAAGGAAATCCACATCATCAAAAACACCATTTAAAACACCCCCGGCGGTCCAACCTGAAGCTACTACTGCGGCAGTCAAAAGTTTGCCACGACTCCTCATAGCTTGCCCCAGCTCTTCCATCAGGAGCTCGAAGTTTTGAGGCTCATTGCCTTCTCTTGGGTACTCCCAGTCCATATCCACCCCGTCGAGATCATATTGATTCACTAGGTTGACCAGGTTATTCACAAACGCTGTACGCGTGCTGGCAGAAGCGGCAAGCTGTGTAAAGCGGCTATCATTTCCACCGCCATCTCCAATGTCCCATCCGCCTACGGCGATCAGCACTTTTACGTCTTTTTGATGAGCGAGGGACACGATCTGTTGTAGCTTGCCTGCGTTAGGTATAGGTTCTAACGTACCATTACTTCTTGGCAAGGCAAATGCATAATTGATATGGGTTACTTTGTCATAATCAATAGAGCTGGCACTGCCTGCCCAGAAAGGCATGTATCCTACCACTTTGAAGCCGTTAGGATTACAACCGGCCTCGCCTACTGTAATATTTACGGAAGAGGAGGTACTCACCCCGTTGCTGTTATCTGTTGCCCTGGCCGTAAGAGAATAATTTCCTGTAGGCACGTTAGTCCAGGTAAAGCTATATGGCGCACTGGAGTCTTCGCCTAACTTCGTGCTACCATTGAAAAATTCAACTTTAGAAACGGTACCGTCACTGTCCGAGGCGCTGGCGTTCAACGTCACATTACCCCCCGGGGTGAAGGTTGATCCCGGCTGTGGGCTCGTGAGGGATACTTGTGGGAGGTTATTACTTCCTCCACCGCCATCGCAAGGTCCTAGGTCTTCCCATTCGGTGCTTTGTGCAGGGTTTTGGTTCGTCCACCATTTGGCGCGGTACTCACGACCTTGATAGGATACTACACTTCCGCCGCTATAGCCTTGACCAGGTACCCAAGCAGGCGCAGTACAGGTACCTGGACCAGGGCCTCCACCACCGCCATCACAAGGTCCTAGGTCTTCCCATTCGGTACTTTGAGCAGGGTTTTGGTTTGTCCACCATTTGGCCTCGTATTCACGACCTTGATAGGATACTACACTTCCCCCGCTATAGCCCCTTCCGGGTTCCCAAGCAGGTGCGCTACAAGTACCTGGGCCGGGCCCGGGGCCTCCGCCACCACTGCCTACTGTAACGGAAACCGATGCATTGCCTATTCCTCCTTCATTGTCAGTAGCTCGAGCGGTAAGCGTGTAATTACCTGCGGTCACGTTATTCCAAGTAAAACTATAAGGAGCAGTTCTATCTGTGGCCAACAGTGTATTTCCTTGGTAAAATTCTACCTGCGTTACGGAGCCATCACGATCATTGGCGGTAGCCGTAATGGTAATGTTGGCACCTGCTGTGAAAGTAGCTCCCTGCTGGGGTGAAGTGATCGATACGGAAGGGGATTGATTACCTCCTCCTCCACCGCCACCTGTGGCGAAAACTTCATTGATCCTATTCACTAACGGGGATTGTACACTCGACCATCTTTTAAGCTTTACACCAAAAGACTGGGGAGATCCACTGAACTCCAGGTCTCCAAAAACTTGCCAGATAATGGTCCCGGCCAGTTGATTATCGTTGATAAACTGGGCTTTGATACCAATGGACTGCTCATTATCATAACTCAGGAAATAGTTCCCTTTTGTTTTGTAGGGTACTTTGGCCTGATCATCCCAATGCTCAGTCCAGCCACTGCCTGGGCCGGTTTTCTGTTTTATAAAGAAATAGTTAGGAGTACCATCGTAAACCTCGCGGGGCCAGTTCGTATAATCTGCACACGTCTGTATTGGTCCGTCCGGCTGGATCGTCTCGCTTCGTTTTACGGTAGGCGCATTTACTGAAGCGCTGCCATTCGTGATGACCCCGCGCCCGTAAAAAGGCATTCCCATATTGATCTTAGCAGAAGGTACCCCGTACGATGTAATGGCATCCAAGGTAGATTGCCAGTTGAAATTAGGAGCTTCAGCCCCGTCATACGCGTAAACCGGGGAATTATGACCCGCTATGTTGGACCAGCCCCCGTTGTAATCGTAGGTCATTACGTTGAAGTAATCAAAAAGCTGGGATATCTGGGGCCACTCGTAACCCACCAGGCTGGCAGGATTTGCAGGCATTACCGTGGTCAGCAATTTACCCGGACCTATGGCATTCCTGATCTCCTGGGCCAAAATGGTGAAAGTGGCAAAATCAGCCTGTGTACCTGTAAAATTCATACCGGCAGCCCCTGGATACTCCCAATCCAGGTCGATCCCGTCGAAACCCATCTCTATTAAGGTCTTACAATCTTCGATGAACCTAGCCCTTTTGACAGGATCAGCAGCCATCTCGGGGAAGTGCTTACTCATGCTCCATCCACCGATAGATGCCATTACCTTTACGCCATTTTGGCGGGCGAGTTCTAAGAGTCCCGGGGCACCTCCCTCTTTGGGCAATACTAATGGAGGGCTTGCATAATCAGCGCTATTTATTCTCCATTTTGGGTGGCTCCACTGGTTACCGTTAACGACATACCCAAAGGCTTCTGCGCGGGCCTTTGTTTGGTCGTTGATCCAAGTAAAGCGTTCTACTTCACCAAAAAGAAGATCGAAGTCCCAGCTACTGTAGTGGTCGCCGAAAAGCAACGCTGCAGGTTGCTGAACGGAGCCTTGCTGGTATATTTGCTTATTCCTATGATCACCACTGTGCATAGACCCGTCTACGGCAACACCAAAGAATGAAAAGTTAAGAATGGTGTACTTCGAGTAGTCTATATTGAGGTGAGTTAATGCTCCCTGCGCAGGTAAACCGGCGCTAGCAGCCTTCCAAGCGTCCCAGTTGGTAATATAACCGATGACTTGCTTGTTATGATCTGCTGTAGTATTTGGCCCTCCTGTATTAACCTGGGCTGTTGCCTGGATGGACAACAAGAGGGTGATGATAGGAAACAGCCATTGTCTCCATTTGAGGAGAAAGAATTTATCTCTCCAAGTCTTCCAATTAGTTGACAGTTTTAGTTCCATACGATAATGGTTTATGGGTTGTTGATTAATTTCTAAAGCCAACTAGTAACAAGTAATCCTGGGATTGAATATAGGGGGCAAACTCTGCGAGGGATAATTTTTTAGCTTAGCCGCGCGAGAATATCGCTGAAAGGGGGGTGGGGGTGGTGAAGTGTTAGGGTGTTGAAGTGTTAGAGTGCTAAAGTGTTGAAGTGTTAGAGTGCTGAAGTGTTGGGGTGTTATGTTTTTAGGTTTTGTGGGATGGTGGTTAAGGTTTCTAAGCTATGAACTGGTGTTAGGCTACTCGATGCTCTTTTTTAGGATGATCTTTTTGGCTTCTGTTTGGAAGTTTCGGCCTATGGGGAGTTGTTTGCCGCCTACTTCTACGCAGTTTCCTTCCAGCATGGTGATCTTGTCGATGGACACGGTGTAGGAACGATGTATTCTTAAAAATGCATTTTCCGGGAGTACTTTGGCGATGCCTACTAGGTTTTGATGTGTGATGTAGTTGTCGCTTTTGGTCACGATCTTTATATAGTCCTTTAAGCTTTCTATGTACAAAATATCGGCAAAATCTACCCGGATCATTTTTTTATCTACTTTAATGAAGATGTAATCTTCCCCTTCTGCTCCTTCTTTTGATTGCTCCGGGTAAAAATGGTGGTTGATCTTATCTACTGTCTTAAGAAAACGTGTGAAGGATATGGGTTTTACTAGGTAGTCTAATACGTCGAGTTCAAAGCTTTCTACGGCATACTCGCGATATGCCGTTGTGATCACACAAGCCGGGGGTGTCTGAAGGCTTTTTAGAAACTCTAAGCCGTTGATCATTGGCATATTGATATCCAAAAACATGAGGTCTATATTTTCACTTTTCAGGATGTTTAAAGCATCCGTCGGGTCTTCGCTGGTCGCTACTAATTCAAAATCATCAAACTTTCCCAGGTGGTTTTTGATCACTCCTATCGCCATGGGCTCATCATCTACTATCAGTGTCTTAATTTTCATTTAAGGGGAACTTGAGGTTTACGGAATATTTGTCCTGTGTTTCGTCAATGTTGTATTTATATCGATCTCCAAACAGGATATCTAATCTTCGCTTGGTATTATGTATCCCTATCCCGGTCCTCCGGGTAACTTGGCCTTTTTGTGAATCACGTGCTTTTCGATTGGTGATGCTAAAGTCCAATGTAGAATTTTGCACTTTCAGATCGATTTCTATGGGTATTTTTCCATTTTTTAGGTTAATCCCATGCTTAAAACTGTTTTCCACGAAGGGCAGCAATAGTAAAGGGGGTAAGGTCTTGTTTTCGATCTTACCGGTGATCCCTATATTCACTTCCAGCTTATCTCCATATCGTATTTTTTCCAAATCTACATAGTTATGGATGTAAATGATCTCATCATGAAGGGATACGCGTTCTTCTTTTCCTTTGTAAATGACATAGCTCATTAGCTCTGATAACTTTAGGATGGTATCCGGAGCCTTGGGGGATTTTTCTAAGGCCAAGTAATATAAGTTATTCAAAGTGTTGAAGAAAAAATGAGGCTGGACCTGGGAGCGTAAGAAAGACAACTCGGTCTCTTGATTTCTGCGCTCCAACTCTTGGGTACGTCGCTGGGCTCTCACCCAGTCTATGGTAAGTTTAATGGCTGTAGTCAAACCTATCACATATAATTCCCCTATGTAAACCGCTATGAAATAATTTGTATCAAATAAAGAGTGTCCTCCCCGGATGGATTCACGGTAAATATCCGTAGTCACAAATTCATACGTCAGCAATATCCTTACAAAAGAGACTAAGGCTACGGACATTGATAAGCCACCCACATAACCAAGAACATTCCCGGGGATCAATCGTGGCAGGAGAAAATAAAGATTAAAGTACACAAGTACGATATGGAGTGGAAATTCCACTAAGTTGGATCGTAAAGAATACAGATAATCGTCAAAATAACTCCCCCAACGTAGTGTATTAATAAGATAGTAGACCACCCAAAATAATACATGCAGGACCCATTCTTTTTCTAAGGACCGGGCTACGTATCTCTTCAGAGGGTGGGGAAAAGACATTAAAGTATTGATGTTAAGCGCTTTAATTTATTAATCAATAAAGTAATTGAATGATGGAAAAGTAAGCTAACGACACAACCACTCAATGTCGTAATAATTCTATCCACAAGCAATATAACATTTTCATACTACCTGGGTCCAGTCACGACCTATCCTGCCCCTAATAAGGCCTCTTGGTCTACCAAAAAGCGATCTAAGTGTGTCATTCAGCGAATAAATTGAATTATTAGGCATTTTTATTACTACATTTTGGGACGGTTCTGAAGCATAATTAACAGGTACTTAATCCATTGGACTGTTTTATGCACCTTACTAAGGCCAGGGTAACTGTTGATCAGGACTGGTCTGTGTAACTCCCGGCTAAGATATTGTAGAAAAGAGAGGTTGAACGCGCATAACCCTATGGTTTTTTACAGCATCGCCGGTGGCATTGGCATTTACCTGTTCTATCACAGGTTGGATTTAATATTAACATATAACCACCTCAAACCACTAAAACCATTATGAAGAAAGTTTTACTTTTCATCTTTTTTTGCGGCTCCGCTTGGTCCCTATGCTGGAGTCAAACTAAAACGGTATCGGGTACCGTAAAAGAATTGCCCTCCATGACCCCGCTACCAGGGGTAAATGTGATCATTAAAGGGACAGCAGAAGGGACAGTGACAGATATTAACGGTGACTATAGTTTACAAGTTCCTAACAACGATGCTACGCTTATTTTCTCTTTTGTAGGTTTTGAAAACGAAGAAATTTTAGTTGGGGATCAAACCATTATTAACGCAAACCTTTCCTCCAGCCTCACTGAACTCGGCGAGATCGTAGTTACGGCATTAGGGATTGCCCGTGAGGAAAAGTCCTTGACCTATGCGGCGCAAGAGGTGAGCGGAGAGGAGCTGAGTACTGTAAAAGATGCCAATTTCATTAATTCCTTATCCGGCAAAGCTGCCGGTGTATTCATTAACCGCAGCTCCTCCGGGGCAGGAGGTTCGGCCCGGGTGATACTACGCGGCAACGGCTCTACGGGCAATAACAACGTACTGTATGTGATCGATGGGGTACCTATGGTCAATTCCTCCCCAAGCCAAGCAGTGGATATACTGGGCCAACCCGCAGGAAGGTCCGGCACAGCAGGCTCTGATCTCGGCGACGGCATCAGTAATATCAACCCTTCCGACATCGAAAGCATTAGTATTCTAAGGGGAGCTTCCGCAGCCGCTCTTTACGGAAGCCAGGCGGGTAATGGAGTGATCTTGATCACTACAAAAAAGGGAAAGCCAGGGACTGCCAAGATCAATTTTTCCTCCAGTATTACCTTTGAAGAGCCCTTGCTGCTACCCGATATTCAAAACACCTATGGCCGCGTAGGCAACAGGGGCCTCTACAGTTGGAGCGATACCCCACTGTCTACCCCTGCACCCGATCACTTAGACGATTTTTTCGAAACAGGGACCACCTGGATCAATTCTATCTCCGTTTCGGGGGGCAGTGAAGAGTCTCAATCGTATTTTTCCTATGCTAACACCGAGTCCAACGGCATCATGCCCAATAATGAACTTACCAGGCATAACATCAGTTTCAAGGAAACTGCCGCATTGATGGATCAAAAGCTGAAGCTGAGCGCGAACATTAATTTCATTAACCAAGAAGCTCAAAACCGGCCCGTGGCTGGGCTGTACTACAACGGGCTCACCGGGGCCTATCTTTTCCCCCGCGATGCTGATTGGAATGAATTTAAAAATAATTTCGAAGTGCTTGACCCTGTGCGTAACCTATCCGTACAAAATTGGGTAGTAGGCCCAGATGCCGAGGATTTTTTCCAAAATCCCTACTGGATCACTAATCGCACACAAACTTTCGACCGGCGAAACCGGGTGATCACCACTTCATCTGCCGGGTATCAGCTGGCAGATGGGATAGAAGTAAAGCTTAGGGGTAACCTGGACAAAACGTTTGACGAATTCAGGCATGAGATCCACGCGGGCTCAAGCACCGCCTTATCCAACTACAACGGCAGGTACATCCTGAATACATTTGAAACCACACAACTCTACGGAGAAGCGATGTTAGGGATCAATAAAATGTATGAAGAATTTAGTATCTCTGCTTATGTAGGTTCTATCATCATTGATTCTAAAGTGGAAACGAGATACCATGATTCTTTCCAAGCCGGTAGCCCCATAGAAGGGGTTAACGAGATCCCCGGGCTCAACCTGGCCAATGTTTTCAGTTTACAGAATATGAGCCAGCCGAATGCTATTCATACCCAAAGTCTTCTTCATAATCGTCTCAATTCCGTGTATGCCAGCGCCAATCTCGGTTACAAAGGGATTGCCTACTTAGACCTGTCTGTGCGGCAAGATTGGTCTTCTACACTGGCCTTTACCGATGACGATTCCTTTTTATACCCGGCTGTGGGTGGCTCATTCATTATCTCTCAACTGGTGGATGTGCCCTTCTTAGACTTATTGAAGGTCAGGGCTTCCCATGCCCAGGTAGGAAACCCTCTCAATGCATTAGATACCAACCCCGCTAATCCTGTCAACCCCAATGCAGGTGACCTGGGGAATTTTTCAAATGTTTTGGTAAGGCCACAACCGGGCCGCTCACTGAAACCCGAGCTTAATGTGTCTAATGAAGTAGGAATGCAGGTTATCCTGCTCGAAGGTCGCGTCGAGTTGGACGTTACGTATTACAATAGTACCATCGAGGAGCAAAGAGTGCTCATACAAGCACCGGCCGCAGACGGGGGCGGGCAATACGTGATCAACGGTGGCGACATACAGAACCGGGGGTGGGAAGCCTTACTCTCGATGGAACCCATCAATAACGGGCAATTTTCTTGGACAAGCTCGATTAACTTCACACGAAACGTGAACGAAGTAAAAAACATCTCGGATGAAGCCTCCAACCGTTTTATCCTTACCGAAGCCGGGTCAAACGGTTATGCATCGGAATTGCGAGAAGGACGGCCTTTTGGCTTGATCTTAGGTAAAAAACTAGAAGTAAACCCGGATGGAACATTGGCACAAGATGAGGGTACCGGGCGCCCCATGGTGGTCCAAGAAGGCGAAGCTGACCAGTTTTTTGAGCTAGGGAACCCTAATCCTGATTTTCAGCTCGGATTTACGAATACGCTTTCTTACAAAAATTTCACCCTCAGCTTTTTATTCGACGGCAGGTTTGGCGGAGAGGTGTTTTCAATGACCGAAGCCATCATGGACCAATACGGGGTATCCCAACGCACGGCAGATGCACGTGACCAGCAGAACTTCACGGTAAGAGGTACTTCTTTTGATCCGCAAACCTACTACACTACCGTAGGAGGACGCGCCGGTGTACTCGATGAATATGTCTACGATGCTACCAGCATCCGGCTTCGGGAATTATCACTGGGCTATAGCTTGCCCCCCTCGATCATTGACGAGGTCAGCTTTCTCTCCAGCGCAAGAATATCAGTAATCGGCAGGAACTTGTTTTTCATCAAAAACGAAGCCCCGTTTGACCCAGATATTTCATTGGCCACTAATAATGGCTTGCAGGGCCTCGATGTATTTGCCATGCCTGCTACCCGTAGCCTTGGGTTTAATCTATCACTTGGTTTTTAAGCATAATAAGGAATATGAAAATGAAAACGATCATCCATAAATTTTTAGGCATATTTATCTTATTTACAGTTGTGGCGCTGACTACCGGTTGCACTTCTGAATTTGAAGACATCAATACAGACCCTTATAATGTTTACGACTCCCAGTTAGAAGCTGATTTCCAGGTCGTGGGAGGACGGTTTAGCGAAGTATTACGTAATATTTACATCTTCTCACCGGTTTGGACCACCCAAGTGCAACAAAATCTTAATGCCGATGTTTTTTCCGGGTATATGATGCCCCCTACTCCTTTTGAAGGCAACTCCAACAACATGACGTATAACCTTATCCCGGGCTGGAACACATTTGCTTGGAATGTGGCCTATGAAAACGTGATGGGGCCCTTGCGAGCGGCTGACCTGCAAGCGGAAGCCTTGGGGTTCGATAGCTTCCTAGCTTGGTCTAAAATCTGTAAGGTTGCCGCCATGCATCGAGTAAGCGATATTTATGGGCCGATCATTTATACCCAGTTCAGCAACCTCGATGTAATCGAGAACTATGATTGCCAAGAAAATGTATACGATGCTTTTTTTACCGACTTGGACGATGCCATCAGTACACTTACCCCTTTGGCCAAGGAATTGGAAAATTCCACGGTTACCCCGTTCACAAGATTTGACATTTCTGATTTCCGCGGGAGCTATGTACAATGGATCCGGTTTGCCAATTCACTCCGCCTGCGCCTAGCTCTCCGGATCTCTGGCGTGAACCCTAATCGTGCCCGGGAAGAAGCTGAAGCCGCGGTTGGGCATGAATTTGGTGTGTTATCGAATCCATTAACCGACAACTTTCAAATTCCCAACGCTAACCACCCTTTAAATACCATTAACAATAGCTGGAATGATATCCGCATGGGAGCGCCCATGGAATCGATCTTAGTGGGATATAATGACCCCAGGTTAGCGCTATTTTTTCAACCTTCGGAGGTCTCAGGAGGAGAATACAAAGGGATCAGGCAAGGAATTGAAATAGTTGCAAAAGAGGATTATCAATCATTCTCTAAACTGGGCAACCTAAACTACGTGGTACTGATGACGGTAGCCGAGGTCTTTTTCTTAAGAGCGGAAGGGGTCTTAAACGGATGGGATATGGGCGGCGGCAGCGCGCAGGACTACTATGAGCAGGGCATACAAGCCTCTTTCGACCAGCATGGGCTGTCCAATGCCCCAGCTTACTACAATAACAGTTCCAGCCGCCCTATGGATTACGTCGACCCTGCCAATGCTGCCAACAACATCCCGGCTGCTACGGATATCACTATTCAATGGCAAGACACAGATCCCGAGGAAAGGAAACGCGAGAGAATTATCACCCAAAAATGGATCGCCATGTACCCCGAGGGACAAGAGGCCTGGTCGGAATTCAGGAGGACAGGCTATCCCCGGCTGTTCCCCGTAGTGATCAATGACAGCCCAAACGGACAAATCAGCACGGATGAGTTCATTAAGCGCCTCCCTTTTGCACAAAGTGATGTCAATACCAACCCTGCCGGGGTGGCTGCCGCACGGAATTGCCAAGAAATAGGCGGACAGGATCATGGTGGCACTGCTCTTTGGTGGGATGTAAATTAAGGTAACGCAGTAACGAGAAAATTTAAAATTTCTACAATAACACCTTTAGGACTCCCCCCTCACCGGGTGACTCAAAGTCACCCGGTGAGGGGATTCGAGTTTTAGAACCTCCGTTCGATTTAAAATCATGGTAGCCTAGGCTTAACATGAGGTTTAGCATACTTTCATGGTCTTTAAACTGGGGAGTAGTTTCCGTTCTGCGGCACAGCAGGTCCCGGCTCTCGCCATTAGTCCTCCCAGGGATTCTGCTTGATGCTATACATTTGATAAGCTGCGTCTTGGTGTCGGTTTTTCCGAGGGGAGTTTTCTGTCTTGATCACAAGGTTCGTTAGATCCCGGCATGACAAATACCGGCACGAGTGCCCTGTACTACTCAATGGGTCCGCGTTGAGAACACGCCCCAGTTAAACCTTGATGAGCGGTACTACAAGAAAACAGGAGCTCCTAAACCCTGCACTTAGCTTTAAAATATCTCCACTTAGCTAAATGTTTTTCTTATCCTAAAACGGGGTTGTACCTTACTGATGAGCATGCGATTAGGTTGTAATAACAACCTGTGTCTTGAAAGAATAAACCATCCAAAACTATGCAACGGAGTCAAAAAACAAACATAGCCCCCAAAGGCCTGTATCCCGGGAAAGCCCCGTTCTTGGAAATGACGAAATATGAAAAGGTACCCACGCAGGTGTTTGAATCATCTGCGGAAGCCTCTCGTGCAGTAGCACACGATATAGCGGAACTCATACAGCAAAAACAGGACATCGGTGAAAATTGTGTCTTGGGCCTGGCCACAGGGTCTACCCCTACGTCCGTTTACAACGAACTGGTCAAAATGCATCAGCAAGAAGGTCTCAGCTTCTCCAATGTGGTCACCTTTAACCTTGACGAATATTTTCCCATAGAGCCGGGCGCGCTTCAAAGTTATGTCCGTTTTATGCATGAATACCTGTTTGATCACGTAGATATCTTGAAAGAGAATATCCATATCCCCGATGGCACACTACCCTACGAGCTGGTGGAGTCCTTTTGCCGGGAATATGAACAGAAAATCGAGGCTTACGGCGGTTTGGACCTGCAGATCCTAGGAATAGGCCGCACCGGGCATATCGGCTTTAACGAGCCCGGCTCACACATCCATTCCGGGACACGGCTCATCACCCTAGACCATATTACCCGGGTAGATGCCGCCAGTGACTTTTTCGAGCAAGGGAATGTACCACGAAGGGCCATTACCATGGGAGTAGGCACCATTATGCAAGCCAAAAAGATACTGTTAATGGCCTGGGGAGAAGGCAAGTCCAGCATCATTGCCCGGACGGTAGAGGGAGAGATGTCGGAGTCCGTGCCTGCTACCTACTTGCAACAGCATGAGAATACCCAGGTCATACTCGATACCGCGGCGGCGGCAGAACTGACTCGTGTCAAGACCCCATGGCTTGTGGGAACATGTAAATGGACGGGCTACCTCGCGAAAAAAGCGGTGATCTGGTTAAGTCAAAGACTCAAAAAACCTATTTTAAAGCTCACCGACCGTGATTACAACGACTTTGGCATGAGTGATCTGATCGCAGAACATGGTCCGGCTTACAATATCAATATTCAAGTATTCAACGAGCTACAGCATACGATTACCGGGTGGCCCGGGGGTAAACCGGGTGCTGATGATTCAAACCGCCCGGAACGAGCTGAACCCGCACAAAAAAAGGTTATTATCTTCAGCCCACACCCGGACGACGATGTGATCTCGATGGGAGGTACCTTCATACGGCTGGTAGACCAAGGCCATGACGTGCATGTAGCCTACCAAACCTCGGGAAACATTGCCGTTTTCGATGAAGATGTAGTCCGTTTTGCCGATTTCTTTAAAGACCTGAATGAGCTACACACCATAAGTAACAATGACGGAACTCAACTCTACCAGCAAGTAAAAAGTAGCATTGAAAAAAAGGAACCCGGGGCCACTGATGCTAAAATGGTTCAAAAGATCAAGGGGCTGTACGACGGGGGGAAGCCAAGGCTGCCTGTCGCTATGTGGGCATTACAGACGAAAAAGCCCATTTTTTAGACATGCCCTTTTATGAGACCGGCTTGGTAAAAAAGAATCCTTTGGGTGACGAGGACGTCCGCGTGATCATCGACCTTTTACAAGAAATACAACCTCACCAGGTATATGCAGCCGGTGATCTATCGGACCCGCATGGTACACACCGTGTGTGTTTGGCCGCTATACTGCGGGCACTGGACCAATTAAAAAATGAAGTATGGATGGAGGACTGTCGCGTATGGCTCTATCGTGGCGCATGGCAAGAGTGGGACATCAATGATATCGATATGGCAGTGCCGATCAGCCCCGGTGAATTGCTACGAAAAAGAAAAGCGATCTTCAAACACCAGTCTCAAAAAGATACCGCACTATTTCCCGGCCACGACCCCAGGGAATTCTGGATGCGTGCCGAGGACCGTAACCGGGCTACGGCCAAGCTATACGACGCACTGGGCCTCGCAGAGTACGAGGCAATAGAAGGTTTTAAAAGATTTTGGTTTTAACGAATGTATCCTATGCGCACCTTACTGACCCTTTTGTGTAGTTTCTTTTTTTACTGTTCTGTAGGGCAATCCTTAAACATCATGCCTTATCCACAATCGGTAGAATTGAAGAAAGGCAAATTTGAACTAGATGCCGGGTTTACTCTTTCCTTGGAAGGAGCGACCAGCGAACGCTTAGAATTTGGGGCAAGCCGCTGGCTGAGGAGATTGGACGAAAGAACAGGGCTTTTCTTCCAGCAAGAATTTATTACCCCCGATCCAAAGATCAATGGCGCATTGAAAATTACGATCCAACGAAAGGGTGAAGTGATCCTAGGTGAGAAAGAATCTTACCGCCTGTCCATTCACCCGGGGAGTATTAAAATTTATGCTGAAACCGACCTTGGCGCCTTACACGGGTTAGAGACTCTTATCCAATTACTACAAGCCGATCATAACGGCTACTTTTTCCCTTGCCTTGAGATCAAAGACCAGCCACGATTCCCCTGGCGGGGTCTGATGATCGATGTAGCCCGTCATTTTCAACCCGTAGAGGTCATCAAACGCAACCTAAACGCTATGGCTGCGGTCAAAATGAACGTACTCCACCTGCACCTGTCTGATGACCAAGGCTTTAGGGTAGAGAGCAAGGTATATCCCAAGCTGCATGAAGACGCCTCGGATGGCCTTTATTTTACACAGGTGCAAATACAAGAGATCATTCATTACGCAGACCGGCTGGGCATACGTGTTTATCCTGAATTTGATGTACCGGGTCATGCCACGGCAATACTGACCGCTTACCCGGCCTTGGGTAGTGCTCCCGGTCCGTACCAGCTTCAAAAAAATGCCGGGATATTCGACCCTACACTCAATCCAACAATTGAAGAGACCTACATCTTTTTAGACCGCCTTTTTACCGAGATGGCCGGCCTGTTCCCAGATGAATACTTCCATATCGGGGGGGATGAAAATGAAGGTCTCCATTGGAGCCAAAACGATTCCATCCAAATGTTTATGAAAAAACATGGCTTCCGGGACCAGCACGAATTGCAAGGTTATTTTACAGGCCGTATGTTGGAATCTCTCGGCGCAGCGGGCAAAAAGATTGTCGGCTGGGATGAGATCCTTCACCCCGGGCTTCCGAAGGAGGCCGTAATCCATTCCTGGCGGGGATGGGAATACATGTCCAAAGCGGCTAAAGAGGGGTATTCTACCATCCTGTCCAAAGGGTTTTATATCGATTTAATGAAACCGGCGGCAGCGCACTACCTGAATGACCCGCTACCTCCCGGTCATGACTTGCCTAGTACCGAGACGCAATATATTTTAGGTGGTGAAGCTACCATGTGGAGCGAGCTGGTAACTCCTCTTACCATTGATTCTAGGATCTGGCCTCGCACAGCAGCAATTGCCGAACGACTATGGTCACCGGCACAAGTCAACGACGTAGCTGATATGTATGCACGGTTAGGGCATGTCTCGCTCCGACTGGAAGAGGTGGGTTCTATGCACATCCGTAACCAGGCGGTGATCATGAGAAACCTGGCAGCCGGCCAGTCTACGGTAGCGTTAAAAAACCTGCTGGACGTAGTAGAGCCTATGAAAGGGTATACCCGGAACCCGGGAGGGACAATGTATACTATGTATTCACCTTACACCCTTTTTGCTGATGCTGCCACTGCCGATGCGCCGGCGGCCAGGGAGTTCAATGCCCTAGTAGAAAAGTACCTCTCCCGGCCCGGCCTAACAAACCGAGAAGAGATCATCACCTACCTGGAGTTGTGGAAAGAAAATCACGAGAAGTTACTACCGGTCATTCATGCCTCCCCGATACTAAAAGAGGTTGAAAACCTGTCGTATCACCTGTCTATGCTAGCCGGTCATACATTAAATATCCTAACCAGTCCTTCGGTAAATACACTAAAACAATACGAGCAGACGGCTGAGCTCCTACACAAGGCCCGCGAACAAGGCGGGCGTACCGAACTACAGGTCGTAACGAGTATGGAAAGGATCATCAAAAGTCATACAAACAAGATCGAAGCCCCATATATCCAAGGGAAAATAAAGATCGACGGAGACCTTTCGGAATGGCAAAACTCTTCATGGGGATATTTTATGCCCGGTAAGAGCGAGCCGCACAAGGACACATGCTTTTACGCCTTGCAGTGGGACGAAGAAAACCTTTACTTGGCCTTTCGCATGCAAAACACCGAAATAGCGGTGGAGAATGCAGGTAAAACACATACACCCATTGAAAACATGGGACTGAATCTCCTGATCGATCGTACAGCAGGTATGCTAGGGGGTCAACAAAAGGAAGCCGGCTCTAACCCGGTAGAAAGCCTGGGATCGACGGACACCCGTGATAATCCCAAAAACAAGAAACACGGTAAAGCCCTGACCCAACACTTTTTAGTGACCCGTGCAAAAGTGGTGAATGACTTCGACGGTCATGGCTCGAATCCGGGTAAAGCTTACCATATGGAGTGTATCCTTAAATGGACTGACCTCGGTAAGGTGCCTAAACGGCATGAGTTATTGGGGCTGCATTTGCAACTCGATGAGCTAGGCATCTACCTTGATTATCCCCACTACAAGGGAGAAAGCCCTGCGGATCAACAGTTAGTGACTGCGATTTCAGAACTGGTCGGTTTAGATTGAACCTACCTCCCAGGCTATCACTCTAGGATGCCAATCCCGGGATTTTAATATTTGGCAGCGTTAAACCTGGAAAGTGCATTGCAGGCATTTAAAATCTTGCTGACCATCGGCGCTGGTACGGGTCTTATTTTCTTACTGCGGAAGTCCTGGTGGCGTATCAACGCTTATACCGAGATAACCGGGATGATCGCTTCATTTACAATTGCTTTGTATTTCGAATTTTTCCATGAACGTCCCGGGTTCACACCGTTGGAAACCCACCACCAACTGCTGGCGAGCATAGGCATTACTACGATCGCTTGTGTGGCCATAACCCTTGTTACCCAACCCACCGACTAGCGTAAATTGCGGCAATTTTGTGTTAAGATCAAACCTAGCGAGAAACTGGGGTTATATAAGTACCTCTAAAAACTCAATTTAAAATAGAGTTTTTTTTGGAACGAGAGGCTCCATGCCTGGACGCCAAAAAACGTAATTCCTCTGAATTACGGGATGCACATTTTGGCAACGAATGACCCGGCGGTCCTGGAAGGGGTTTATCTTTACTCATGATGTTTGTTGTTAGGGTGGTAACTTCAAAGACCTAATACTACCGGCGGAGATTCAAATCCCGGCCATTGTATTTTTTCCAGAAATACCTGCCAGTAACATTTAATCACCGGGTACCCGCAAAAATAAATCTAATTTTATCAGTAAGATCCCAGGATATCACTGTACTTCTAATTAACGTTTAAAATGAAAAATCGATCTCAAACCCTATTGTTCTGCCTACTCATTTTGTTAAGCGCCAATTATAGCTTTTGTCAAAGTCAAATGTGGATTTTTGAATATGTCATGGAAAACGGAAAGAGGAACAGTAAAAGGGCCGGGGAGGATATGTTTTACATCTCTAATGACACTTTGTTCAGGCATACCCGTGATGAAAAGAACCTCAATGATTTCACTGATATTTCAATAATAAAAAAAGTTAAGGAAGATCATTTTTTATATGCCCCCGAAAATGAATTTGAACGAGAGTTTCCCCTTCACATTGTATTTAACTATACAAGCGATACGACATTGGCCTCATGGTCTGAATATGAAAAAGATACGGCCTATTATCGACTTGTAAAACAAACAAATACCAAGTTTAATCTAGACGAGGTGAATGACTTTTTGTATAATGGTAAGTTTAAAGTGAATTTGTCCCTATTAGACAAAAGTGATAGTGACGTAATGGATACAGTATCTTTCAAAAAAATAGATTTAAAATCAAAATCCAAAAACCAAATACGGTCGGCGATAATCCATAAAGAAAATTACTATTTTCTTTTAAGTGACTTTGCTAAAGAAAAGGTTTTACCCATTACCTATTTAGGTGAAAAAAGTTTCTCAATAAGAAAATATGATTCGAAACCAATCGAGATAAAATTTATCAAGATACAATAAGAATGAATAAGGGAATTCTAAAAACCTCTGAAGGTTGCGATTGGCTATTTGCGATATTTTTCAAGGGTTAAATTTGACAGAGGCTTGGAAGAACTTGCACGCGCTGTTCGTAGTAGCCGCAGCCAAGTGCTGTACTATTTTATGTGATTATGAATCACAAAAGAGAACGCCTGGATCACAAATCCTATTGCTCGATAAGTACGCATTACGCTGCGCTAAAATGGGCACTAGGAGAAAGCATTGAAAATTCAAGTGGCGTATGGCGGGGAGACATCCAGGAACAGCGCGGCACATTGGAGGCCCGTGGGTAAGCCGGCCTGTAGGGGCTGGGCAGCGTATTTTGCACGGAAAATGGGCTTGGTTGCTGGTACATTTTCTTTTGAGCGTGCAAAAGAAAATGAAAATCGGCTGTCAGCAATAAACCATCGACAACCCTATTTTTTGCCTACTGCCCTTTGCCTATCGCCTACTGATCGAGAACCTTCCAATACCGCAACCTACTCATCCTCTACCCCATACGTCATTTCAGCCTTAACTTAACATTAGTTTTGCTTTGTCATATTCTAATTATTTGACGGACAGTGATTTATCGAAAAATGAGCCCGTTGGGTATCCTCATTAATACCAAAAAAAACTCTTTATCGTCATTCCTGCCAGCCTTGCAGGGTGAGCGATGCGCGAGAGCAGGAATCTGCTGTGTCGT
>JANQLQ010000041.1 GCA_028280565.1 Fulvivirga sp. | reverse complement strand
ACAGGATGTGGATCCCCCATCCTTTACAGCTCGCTGGCACTAGGTTTGAAACTAAAACCTCATTATCAATGACTTAAATCTGACAAAGTAGTCCCAGTGCTTTGTTGTATGTAAATCATTGATAATCAAATTATAGTATTGAGTCGTGTTTATACTCAAGACTCACTACTCAAGACTATGGACTGAATAATACCACAGATTGACTTTTTATAGTTAAACGATCGATTATTGATATGTTGAACCTAACAATGTAGTGCTGGTGCCCCGTCTACTTTTCCACTTCTATTGCTACAGGGCAGTGATCTGATCCGTGGTACTCATTGTAAATGGCCGCGTCTTTCACTTTACCCATGAGCTCCTTACTCACCAAGAAATAATCGATTCTCCATCCTACATTACGGGCCCGAGCATTGAACATCTGGTTCCAATATGAATATTTGACCTCGTCGGGATAAAAATGACGAAATGTATCTATCCAGCCATTGCCAAGGTATTGTTCAAAGCCATTGATCTCCTTTTGCGTATACCCGGCGGACTTGTTGTAGTTTTCCTTGGCTCGTGCTATGTCAATTTCTTCATGAGCCACGTTAAGGTCACCACACACGATCACCGGTTTTTTTTCTTTGAGGGTTTTGAGGTGGTTCAAAAAAACTTCATCCCAGGTCCCGCGGTAGTCCAGCCGCTTAAGCCCGGACCCGGAGTTAGGGGTGTATACATTGACCAAATAGAAACTATCGAACTCGGCAGTGACCACCCTTCCTTCTTGATCATGCTCCTCGATGCCCAAGTCTTGGGTTACACTTAGGGGTTCTTCTTTGGTGAGAATGGCAGTGCCAGAATACCCCTTTCTCGCCTTAGAATAGTTGATGTAGCTCTTGTACTCGGGGAGCAGGGCTAATGCGTTTTGCGCGTCTTCCAGTTGTGCCTTGGTCTCTTGCAGGCAAAGAATATCGGGCGACATCTCCGCTACACTTTCCAAAAATCCTTTTTTGACAATGGCCCTCACCCCGTTCACATTCCAAGAAACTATTTTATATGACATTTTGAACTTGTTTGTTGATCTTAATAGGTAGCTGACAGCTTACGCCGCGATCCAAAACTAGGGAATTTGCCACTGATAAAAAGTAACCTGGTAAATAAACTGGTATTAACTTAAGTGTAATAGGACGGTTAGCTACTTTTTCAAGTCTCGTTCTTAAAACGTACTTGACCATTAAATTTGATAGGAAAGCGTTTAGCTTTGACAAATTAGGATACCTTTTAAAAATGTTTCGGGTAATGCCAACCTTGCCATGAGCAGTATACGCGGGATTTAGCGGTTCTAAGTCCAGGATTTCATTTTCTTTTGCACGCCCATGCCATAGGCATCCCTTCGGGGAAAGAAAACGAAACAAAAGAAAAAGGCGCCAGCCACCAAGCCCATTTTCCCCTCGAAACGCACAACCCAGCCCCTATAGGCTGCTTACCCACAAGCCTCAAATGTGCCGCGCTGTTCCTGGATGTCTCCCCTCTTTATGCCACTTGAATTCTCAATGATGCCCTTCTTAAAGTCGGCAATCGGTAACCTTTGCCTACTGCTCTTTGCCTACTGCCGACTGGCCGAGAACTCCTCAACGGTTAAATATAACCCATCATCTACATCCCTATAGGTCATTTGAGGCTTGACTGAACACTAGAGAAACAACTTTCGCAAGGCCTCGGTAAGACGTTTCGGACGGAGGGTGTTGGGATCTACGAGGCACCATTTGGTTTGTGCCTGTATGAGTTGAACGCCAGTATCTTTATGGTGCATTTCGGTTTTCCGGAGGGTAATTACGCCTTCAGCTTTTTCTACCCATGTAGTAATAATGATCTCATCTTCTAAAAACGCGGGCCTTTTATAATCTATTTCATGCCTGGAGACCACCCATGCGTGGTTTTCAACATCCTCTTTGCTGGCTTTTAGCCTCCAATGGGCCTCTGCAATTTCTTGTATCCACTGGAGATAAACCACGTTATTTACATGGTGCATGTCATCAAGGTGCCCAGTAGCTACTTTTACGGTGTGCGTGTAAGAGTTTGTTTTTGGCATTTATCGTATATCGAAATACCGGGTATGGTATTTTTTAGTGCCTGGCCTGGTCTCCTTCTTTAAGTCCCGGTCGAACAGGCGATTTAAGTTATTCCCGGCCAGGTCTTCCAGCGCGTGGTATGCAGTGAGTTGGTACCTTCCCGGGGTCCATGGCTTTTGAGGAGTGAATTCTAATATTTTCTCCCCTTCGACCAGCGCAAACCGGCCATGTATAGCTTGCTCATCACGACTGAGCCCTACCATGTTTCCTAAAATTAAGCTATAATCCAACGATTCTTTTAAGCTTACGATCAATTTATGATCCGTACCCGCTTTGGGTACTTTTATTTCCCAAGCCGCTAGGTCGGGGGATCTTGTATCGGCTACTTGAACGAAAAAGGTCTTTTTGAATGATTCTTTCAACGGGTTTCCTTCGCGATCTGTCCATTGTCGCGAGATAACGAAGGAGTAGTTTTTTCCTTGTTCAAGAGGAGCTCCCAATTTTTGGTGGCGCAGCAGGTGCTTTTTTACCCGCCCGGGATCAAACCACAAGGTGAAGGTCTTTCTCTCTTCGTCCCATAGTTCAGGTGTTAGAGTCAGGAAGGCCTCGGGGATCTTATTGCCTAGCTCGTCGGTGAGCTGGAGGTGGTCATATGCCTGGTTCTCTGCCATAGGGGAGGAAAACACGATGTATACCTTCAGAAGGTTCTGTGGGAGCGTATCTACAGAAGGAAAAACAGATTGTACGTAAGTCGATGTATGTGAGTTCTTTGGCACTTTGAAATATGCCAATTTATTACCAGCAGAATACACTTCGTATTCGATACCTTTTTCAAAGCGCAGCGCCGGGCGGAAGACTATGCTGTCTTGTATCTTTTGTATTTTACCTAAAATGGCGCTTTTAGACCCTTTTTTATGTACTTCTATGCTAGGTTCTCCAGGTAAGAGTGAAGTAGGAAAAGTAAAATAGGCGGCCTGGTCATGTTCCCAGCCTAGGCGCACTTGTGACCATGCCGGTGAAAAGCACAAGCCGATAAAGACAAAGACCCCTACCGGCTTGAGAAGATAAATTATGGGCTGTAAATCTACAACCATCGATTACCCGGTGTGAAAAGATCCAGGCTGCCTGATGCTTTTCGTTGAAGAACCACGAATTGACTGTCATCTAGTTTGGCCAACTGCTGTACATTTACAAAAGGCAGTGCGATAAAATCTACTCCTGCTGTGGCAGCCCTTTCTTTAACAGGAGTGGTCAGTGCATCACGGAATGATGCAATATCACTTACCTTTATTTTCATCAGGGCCCGGTTGGAATTAGCGATCAAAATATATTGGCGTCCTTCTTTTTCCAAAGTAATGATATCCAACGGGGTGTTCCAGTTGCCGAGTTCTGCTACCGTTCGTCCCTTGACATGTTCACCGGGTTTTAGCTGATTCATAGGAAATACGACTAACGGGGTGCACGTGTAACTGGCAATGAGATGGGGTTCGTTATTCACTTCCGTGGCAGTAAAGGCCTTTATCGGGGCAAATGTTTCAAACTGTCCGTGTGCCGCGTGGTAGACCTCCAGCGAAGAATGTTCCTGCTTACCAGTAAAAGGGAAAGGAATACTCCTGAACGTGGAACTGAACTCTTGGTTAGACAAGCCGGAAACAAGGACGCTGCCGTTGTGATAAGATAGGTCAGAAACTGCCCATATGCGTAGCTCTCTTCCTCGCCGGTCTTTGGCATCTTCTGCGACCGGGTCGTTTAGTCTCACCTCTGAAAATTTGATGTTTTCGAGGGGTACGGTTTTAATTTCGTTATCCACTACTTTCAGGAGTAGAGGAGTTCCATCATTATGATGAACGGAAAAGTAGATCACCTTGGAGATTGGGTTTACAGCGATATCCTGGATGGCTATTTTGTCTGCCGTGGTACCCAGCACATCGGCAACGACTTTGTCAAATTGCTGTATTTTAATTTCCGTGGCTTCCCCAGCCTGTTCGTCTTGGGTGTCGATAGCAAAAATACGGGCGTTCCTGCTATCACCAACAAATAGCACTCCTTCGGGGCCGAAGGCTAGGGCATTCATAGACTTGATAGTCGGCGAGCCTTCGATAAAATTAGCTTTTAATGGCGATGGGCTTTTATCAGCACCCATACCCCAGGCACTAATGAATAGTGCACCACATACAAGTAGGAATTTTTTCATGGTGTGTTTTGGATTAATTTAATTATTAAACGAAACACACCTTATGCTGTTCATTTTTTTTGACGAACAGCATTGAGTACTCTCACTTTGTTATCTTAAATAACGGGAGTCAAGCACTTGAAGCCAGTGGAAGTTAGAAAAATAGAAGGTCGGATTTGAAGCTTAATATTTTTGAGGATCAAGAATTTTTAAATTAAAAGTGACGCCTACAATTAAAGATCTATCTATTTTCTGATTTCCCACTACTGGCATCCAAGGAAAGTATCGTGCGATCTGAGGTTGGAAATGGAGTCATATAATTTCAGTGACTTTGATGGTAAAGGTTGAAATATCCAGTAAAACAACTTCCTTGTTTCCTATTTCTGATATCATATTTCCCAAAGGGCTGGCGCACTTTATCAAAGGCCAAAACATGACAAGCAGGGCCCCGGCAAGTTTCTATTTAAGATTCCCAAAGAACTTCTCCAGTAGATCATCGACAATTCTTGGGGCTAGGTCTAAATGCAGCGCAAGCTTCCGGCATACTTCCACCTCACTCGGGTCAATGTCACTATCTACAGACATCAATGAAATGAAATCATAGATCTGTTCCATTTTTTCATCGTACTCCTTAGGTGGGGTGAACTTCACTGAGTCCGGGTTGTCTTGCACCATTTGTACTTCTTCTTCCGATAAGCCCATCCGGTGGGCCACCGAGATCAAGATATGCCTTTCTTCTTCAGCCAGTCGTCCATCGGCCATAGCTATGGCCATCAGGTTTTTCAAATGGCTTTTGTTCTTTTCAGACGGATTTGGTTTGGAGCGGTTAAACATGCACTTTTTTATTTGACTATTAAGTAATACCCATAGACAACAAATGGTAACACTTTAACTAAACGTTTAATTCCAAGAATGGTTAAATCTATTAATTTTAAACATATGACGACTTGCTTCGTAGTGTTGGGAGTTTCCGGGTCGGGAAAAACCACCCTCGGTAAATTACTGGCAAAACGCTTGGATTTGGCATTTTATGATGCGGATGATTTCCATCCCCCGGCAAATATTGATAAAATGTCGCGGGGTGCACCGCTGGATGACTTGGATAGGCAACCATGGTTAAAAGCGCTGGCAGAGAAGCTTTTAAAATGGCACCAAGCCGGTGGTGCCGTACTTGCCTGTTCAGCACTGAAAGAAAAATATAGAAAGTTACTGGCACAAAATGATGTGCCGATCACTTGGATCTACCTCGGGGTAGATGAGGCTACCGTGAAGAAAAGGTTTGCAAGCCGGGCAGACCATTTTATGCCTTCCTCGTTGATCACGTCACAATTTAACACCTTGGAGCCTCCTAATTATGGCATCCAAGTGGATGGAAGCCAGCCTCCCGGTTTGATCATTCAACATATTTTAGACATTTTGAAAGCTACAGGCACTACTTTTTAACGAAGAATGTATGGAAATCCAGCTCCTCCTCGCAGTAGTTTTTAGCATCGCATTACTGCTTATTCTCATCCTTTGGCTGAAAATACAACCTTTCCTGGCGCTTTTGACCTCTTCGGTAGCCGCGGGACTGATCGCGGGTATGTCCCCTATGACCGTGATTGAAAGTATCCGGCAAGGGATGTCCAATACCTTGGGTTTTGTAGCTACTGTGGTAGGCCTTGGGGCACTTTTTGGGGCGATACTGGAGCATTCCGGGGGCGCGCAGTCGCTGGCTACCTACTTACTAAAGAAGTTCGGAGATAAACGGGCACCCCATGCTATGATGGTCACCGGCTTCATCGTGGCCATACCCGTGTTTTTTGATGTAGCTTTTGTTATCCTAGCGCCCATACTTTACGCTTTACAAGCTAAAACAGGCAAATCTTTACTGCTTTTTGCCTTACCCTTACTTGTCGGCCTCGCTATTACGCATAGTTTTATCCCCCCCACTCCCGGTCCAGTGGCAGTTGCGGAGATCTTAGGGGCCCCGCTGGGTTGGGTCATAACCTTCGGTTTTTTGGCAGGGGTGCCCACTGCCCTAATCCCGGGTCTTTGGTTTTCAAAAAAAATGGCGTCAAAATTAAACATTGGCGTACCCAGTTATATTGAGCATACCGAAACGGATAAAATCGATCTTCCACCATTTTTCCTGGTCCTATCGATCATTGGTATCCCCATAGTATTGATCGTGATCAGTACCGTGGTATCGAGCCCTTTGGCAGACCCATGGGGCATTTCCAGTGGTATTCTTGATGCTATGTCTTTCTTAGGGCATCCTTTTACAGCCTTGACCTTGGCCAATGGGCTAGCCTGGTATTTTTTAGGGATCAAAAGAAAAATGAGGAAAGATCAACTGCTGGAGATCAGCAGCAGGTCTTTAGGCCCGGCAGGGATCATCATACTTGTCACCGGGGCGGGAGGCGTTTTCAAGCAAGTGTTGGTAGATACAGGTGTGGGAGAATTGTTGGCCACGTCAATGGCTTCAATGGGAATGCCGGTGCTGATCTTTGCTTTCCTGGCTGCTGCCACAGTACGCATTTTGCAGGGCTCGGCTACGGTAGCCATGGTTACAGCTGCCGGGCTTACGGCCGCGTTGTTAGAAAATGGCACAAGTGATATGGAAAGAGCATTATTGGTCATAGCAATTGCCTCGGGCGCTACCATATTATCTCATGTAAATGACAGTGGCTTTTGGTTGGTCAATCGCTACCTGGGGCTCACAGAAAAGCAAACTTTTAAGACGTGGAGTGTATTGACCACGCTTATCGCCGGGGTAGGGTTTAGTGTTTCTGCTTTGATCTATTGGCTATTCCTTTTTTAAGCCAACGGGCACATGCACAAGAGAAATCCCAGGCCGCATTTGCGGCCTGGTCAAACTTGGTTACAGAAATAATGGTCATTAACCGGCGTGGTAATAAAATCTTTCATGCACGATTTGGTCTCCTTCCCATTTTTGTACGGTCACTTGCTCCATTTGAACACGATTCCCGTCCTTGAATGTCACATCTAACCCGGTTTCGACGAAAACTACGCCGTTTTCTTCGTCAGACGCAATGGAATCAACCGTCATATTGTGAAACTCTTGAATGTTGCTAAGAAATTGCACTTCGTAATCACGGCAGGCGGCTTTGCCTTCCCGGGTGCTGGTGGGCTCTGTCATCACCACGTTTTCTGCGTAGTATTTGTCAAAGGCTTCTAAGAGCTGGCCTTGCCCGATCATATTGTAAAGGTCCTGGGTCTTTTCTTTGTACGTCATTTTTCTAAATATTGATGTTTAAACATAGATGTTTAAACATATAAACTCTTTACGTTAGATTTTGTTTCAAAATTTTTAAAAGTATTCTCTTTTTTTTGAGCTCCACTTGATTTCATAATCTGGTAAGATTATTCTAAATTCGAAAGAATGAACATACTGGGCATAGACATAGGAGGTACCGGCATAAAGGGAGCGATTGTCGATACCGAGGTAGGAGAATTAGTGAGTGAACGTTACAGGGTCCCGACTCCCCAGCCGGCCACGCCAAGGGCGGTTATTGAAACGGTGGAACAAGTGGTGAGAGAATTTAACTGGCACGGACCCGTGGGGTGTGGTTTTCCGGCCGCCATAAAGCATGAGATCGTAAAAACAGCTTCTAACATTGATCACTCTTGGATCGGGTTGAATGCGGCAGCTCAAATAGAAAAAGATACAGGGTGCCCCACTCATTTAGTGAATGATGTGGATGCTGCGGGTTTTGCCGAAATGAAATTCGGCGCCGGGAAGAAGGAAAAGGGAACCGTGATCGTAGTAGCGGTGGGAACCGGCATAGGCACGGCTATTTTTACGAATAAAACCTTATTGCCCAACACCGAATTGGGCTACTTACCAATGAAGGGTATGGTGGCAGAACACTATGCCGCTAATTCGGTACGTGAAAATGAAGGCCTTTCATGGGAAGCCTGGGGGCAACGGTTAAATGAATATCTTAGTTTACTGGTAGATCTTTTTTGGCCCGATCTTATTATTCTGGGTGGCGGGGTGAGTAAGAAATTTGCTCGCTACGAAAATTGTATTAATGTAGATACCAGGGTAGTACCTGCACTGAATAAAAACAATGCTGGGATCATCGGGGCGGCAATCGCTGCTAAGAAAGCCGGGTTGCACACTGCGTCAAGTCATCCAAAATAGCCCTTGCCATTGGCCATTAAGGAGGCAAGGAGAGGAATGATGAACAAAAAAGCCAGCTCTACCCGTATCAAAGTCTTGATGTACCCGGGTACCTGTATGATCTCTTCTTGGTTACCTTTTCTTTTTTTCCAGAAAAAGAGGGTAGGCAATAGGGATAGTGCCCCTACCACGGCAAATAACCCGACTTTTAACAAAAAGATCCAGTTTTGCGAATAGTATTCGGCGGGTTTACCGGTCCAGAACCAGAGTATAAGGCCGGCTGATACAGCAGTGATCGCACTGGCCCCGTAAATGCTATCAATACGCCAAAGACGCGTTATCATTTTCTTGGAAAGTCGATCTTCAATTAATAAATGCTGTGATACCAGGCAACTTACTATGATTAAGATACTTATGAAATGAATGTATCGGGTAATGATTACCGCATCCATATTTGTAAAAATTTAATTATATGCCAACTATTATAGTTATTTTAGCAAAGAATGCGAGCGGTATTATTATGAATATTTTTTTACGAGCGAGGATAAGCCTATTTTTTGCGCTCTCACTGTTCCAAGCCCATGCCGGGGATTACCAGATCTTCAAAGAGGAAGGCAAAGTAGGACTTAAAGATAATTTGGGCAATATACTCATCCCGGCAAGTTACGATGGGCTGGGCTGGAGCTCAGGGCCGAAAGAACCGGTTAGTGGTGTCATTGGCTACCGGGTGAATGATGTTTGGGGCCTCATTTCAGTTGAAAACAAGGAAGTTACAAGCGCAAGTTATTCTAAATTATATCCAGCAAACACTGCTTTGTTTGTGGCTGCAAAGCAGGGTAAATTCTCAGGCTATAATTTTTTGGGAGCCATAAGCCGCGACGGAAAGATCGTGCTCCCCTTCAAATACGCTTCTATCGACATAGCTGGTTCCAGGGCCATCGTTAGCCACAAGTCCGGGGCAGTATTACAATACGGGCTACTGGATATGGGAGGGAAAGAATTGATCCCGGTCCGGCACAAAGAGATCAAAAAGATCAGTCATTGGTATGCCGTACGAGAGCAGTCGGACCGGTTTAGCATGTTCAACGCCTCAGGTGCACGCCTCACGGCCGATGAATTTGATAGTGTGGGAGCCGTCACTCCCGGGTATGTTTTGTTAAAAAAAGATAATGCGTATGGGGTGTTTGGCAAGCAAGGCCGTTTGGTGCTTCCCATTACCTATCAAAAGATAAGGGTATCTAACGGTGAGATAGAACTTTTGCCTTTCAACGAATGGGAGGAGATAGGAGCTACTGACCACACCGTCACCAAAAAGCATCATTATGAAAACATGATCCCCTTAGCTCAACAGTACAAAGTGATCTCCAATGGAAATGAATGGCTCATTGACCAAGAAGGACAGGCGCTCACCCCTAAGCGCTACCAACACCTGGTAATGGCCAGTAATGGCTTTGTACTCTTTAAAGATAAGAACAAATGGGGACTGTTAGACCGGGCCTTTACTATGGTGATCCCTCCAAAATTCGAGGACATCAAACTCAATGAAGGCCTCGTATTTGCCCAAGACAGTTATCAACAGTGGCTGATCTTTGATACCTTGGGGGTGAAAAAATCCTCCCGCCCTTATCAGCAGATAGGAAAAAAGACGGGATACCTCTGGCCGGTGATGAGAAATGGGTACTGGGGATTTATTGAGCGATCGGGCGAAGAGGCGATCCGTTGTGTATATGATAAGGTAGGGGCGTTTGTGGAGGATAAGGTGGTAGTAGGGTTCCATGGTGAAAATGGCATTATTAACAAACAAGGGGAATGGATCATCTACCCCAGGGACCAAGCGTTACAACTGCTCACCGATGACCTGTACCTATCAATGTCTGGCTCACTCACAACACTTAAAAGCATTGAGAACGGCACCATCTATTTTACGGAAAACGAGATCGAGATAAAAGAACGCTATTTGCTGGAAAGACTTGGCGCAGGTCGGTTATGGAAAATCGATTTTAACGGGCGCATTGAAAATAACGATCCGCACAACGAAAGGTTTGAGGAGATACGTGAACCCTCGGAAGGACTTTATGCTGTGAAGATCGACGGTATGTATGGCTTTATCGATGACAGGAACCGGTTGAGAATATCGAATCGCTATGAAGATGTAGGCCCGTTCAGGGAAGGAGTTGCTGCCGTGAAACTGCGTGGAAAATGGGGATTCATAGATAAGTATGAACGTATAAAAGTACAGCCACTGTACCAGCAGGTGGGTGTTTTCCAGGAGGGATTGGCCGTGGTAAAAACCAGCCGGGGCTACAGTGTGATCAATAAGGACGGTAAGCAACTGTGCCCGCCAGACAACGACCGGCTCACCCTATTAGAAAGTGGCAACTGGCTTATGGAAAGGGAAGGCCGCTTTGGGATCATGGACCGTCATGGCCGTACCTTGATCAATGTAAAGTACGAACACCTGCAGGAGCTGGGCAATGGCTTTGCGATCATTAAAAAATTTGGCAAGTTTGGCTTAGTCACACACGAGGGTGTAGATACCCTGCCCGCGCGCTATGATAAACTTGTTTATGATGCTCGTAAAAATGTCTACCTAGGGATGAAAAAATCTACTTGGGTGAAAGCCACACTTTAATAAATTTCCTTAGTTTAGGGTTTTGTAAATCGCCTCTATGGCCGAATGGATCACAGTTATATCTTTAGTAGTCTTAGGGTTGATCTTTGTCTTAATTGAACTTTTGTTCATCCCCGGCACTACCGTGGTGGGGATCTTAGGATTTGTTTCAACCGTGGTGGGCATCTACCTCAGTTTTGACTACTTTGGTGGTGGCACAGGCTGGTGGTTCACCCTAGGTTCTACGCTGTTCTTTGCCATATCTTTCTATTTTAGTTTCAAGTCCCGTACCTGGGAGCGCTTTTCGTTGAAAAGTTCTATGCAAGGTAAAGTTAACGAAGGCTTAACGGTGGGATTAAAAGTGGAAGATGAAGGAGTTGCCGTGTCCACGCTAAAGCCTGTGGGTAAGGCAGAATTCAATGACAAAGAATACGAGGTAAGATCCTTCGGTAGTTATATAGAGGCAGGTACAAAAATAAAGATCGCAAAAATCGAGATGAACAACATTTTAGTAGAACCAATTCAATAAACATGGACGGAATATTTTTAATAGGTATAATCTTTTTAGGGATAGTAGGTTTACTGCTGTTTTTCTATTTTATTCCTGTTGGGCTGTGGATAACGGCCATTTTCTCTGGGGTGCGGGTTACCTTGGGGGAGTTGATCGGGATGCGTTTTCGTAAAGTGCCTCCCAGCATTGTCGTTAATTCGCTGATCACCGCTACAAAGGCCGGGCTCCAGCAAACCACACGTGAGCTAGAAACGCACTTCCTTGCCGGGGGTAACGTGCCGAACGTGATCCGGGCCCTGATCTCTGCCGATAAAGCCAATATAGAATTATCGTTTAACCAGGCCACGGCCATTGATCTTGCCGGTAGAGATGTATTTGAAGCTGTCCAGATCTCGGTAAACCCGAAGGTGATCACTACACCCAAAGTAGCGGCAGTAGCCGCGGACGGTATCCAACTGGTAGCCATTGCCAGGGTAACGGTAAGGGCTAATATCCAGCAGCTTGTAGGGGGTGCTGGCGAAGATACCATCCTAGCCCGGGTGGGAGAGGGTATTGTTACTTCGATAGGTTCTGCCGGTACGCATAAAGAAGTATTAGAAAATCCTGATAAAATATCCAAGGTGGTACTTTCTCGTGGTCTAGACGCGGGTACGGCGTTCGAGATCCTGTCCATTGATATTGCAGATGTGGATGTAGGCGCTAACATAGGCGCTAAACTTCAGACGGACCAAGCTTCGGCAGACTTGAAAGTAGCCGAAGCCAAAGCAGAGGAAAGAAGGGCTATGGCTGTGGCTTTAGAACAAGAAATGGTGGCGAAAGCACAAGAGGCCCGCGCCAAAGTGATCGAAGCCGAGGCCGAGGTGCCTAAAGCTATGGCTGAAGCTTTCCGTAGTGGTAACCTAGGTATTATGGACTACTACAAAATGGAAAACATCCAGGCGGATACGGATATGAGGGAGAGCATTGCCAAACCCGGGACCGATAAAGGGAAGAAATAGAAATACCTAGTGTCGGTGTCAACCCTCAAATGATGGGTAAGGCGGTCGTAGATTTTGTGGAAGGTCAAGGCGCAAAAAACGCGCATAGCCATAGCTACGTAAGTCTTTTTGCAACGCAGAGA
>JANQLQ010000243.1 GCA_028280565.1 Fulvivirga sp. | reverse complement strand
GGTTCACGTTCAACGACACAGCAGATTCCTGCTCTCGCGCATCGCTCACCCTGCAAGGCCGGCAGGAATGACGATGTTGGAAAGTAAGAATGACGAGGTTAGAAAGTAAGGAATGACGTTCTTAGGTATAGGTTTTGGATAGATTTAGAACAGGATGTGGATCTCCCATCCTTTACAGCTTGCTGGCACTAGGTTTGAAACTAAAACCTCATTATCAATGACTTAAATCTGACAAAGTAGTCCTAGCGCCTGGCCAAGGCCTTACCTATACGTTTTTGAGCAAGGTAATGCCGGTTACAGGGATATGCCAAAGGCTTCGGTACCCCTAAAGGGCATTAGATTACCCCCATTCTACACAATTTTGGTGACAAAAGTCCCCCAAAGTTCCAACCCTTTGGGGGATTTTTCTTATCCCCTCTTTAGTCACCTTTGCCCATAAGGCCTAAACCACCTTACATACCTAGGGGATGATTGTGCCCGTGTTCTGGGTGGCTGGCTGAAATCATATCTTAATTTAAACAAATCAGTATGAAGAAGATTTTACTCTTTGGTTTCTTACTGTCGCTGGCCTTCGTCTTTGACGATGCAAAGGCACAGGAGAGAACGGTTACCGGGAAGGTGACTGCACTGGAAGATGGGCAAATTTTGCCCGGGGTTAACGTGGTGTTGAAAGGAACCTCCCAAGGGACCGTCACCGACATCGATGGGAATTATACCATCAGCGTACCGAATACAGGATCTACACTGGTCTTCTCTTTCATCGGTCTTACATCGCAGGAGGTTGAAGTAGGAGCACGGTCTGCGATTGATGTTCAAATGTCTTCGGATATTACCCAACTCAACGAGATTGTTGTCACGGCGGCCGGTATTGAAAGAGAGCAGAGGGCCTTGGGATACAGCATCCAGGAAGTACAGGGAGACGATGTAGCTCAAAAGAATACAAGCTCGGTGTTTGAATCATTGCAGGGAAAAGTAGCTGGTTTGACAATTAACCAAAACAGTGGTGCACCGGGAGCAGGGTCCACCATCCTGATCCGGGGTGCTACCTCGTTAGCTGGCGATAATCGTAATGCCCCGCTGATCATCGTGGATGGGGTGCCCATCGACAATGATATCATCCCGGGTGATGTCAGCTCGGGTTCAGCAGATGTTTTTGGTACAGCGGCTTTAGGCAATAGGGGGTTAGATATCAACCCGGATGATATTGCGGATATCACGGTACTGAAAGGGCCTGCCGCCGCTGCCCTGTATGGTATCCGCGCTGCGAATGGAGCCATTGTGATCAGCACCAAAAGGCCCTCGGGGCTAAAGGGTACCTCCGTTACGGTATCCAGCTCTTTTAACCTGTCTCGGGTCAACATTCTACCGGAATACCAAAATGACTTTGGGCAAGGCCTTTGGGGACGACACCACTCCGCCACGAGTAGCAACTCATGGGGAAGGCGTTTCGGGGCCGTTCCGAATGACTCCATTACAGACCATAATGGTGATCGCGTGGTTTACAGGGCCTATCCTGACAACGTGGAAGATTTTTACAACGACGGTTACCTGTTCACTAATAACATAGAGTTATCCGGGAGCGACGGATCTTCAGGATTTATCATTTCCGCGGGAAGGACCGACCAGTCCGGGATCATCCCTGAATCCGAAATGCAACGGACTAACCTCAGGCTTGCCGGGAATACGCAGATATTTGATAAGGTGCTACTCGGCGGAAGCTTTAGCTACATCAATACCCAAGTAGTGGGTTCTCCACAAGGTAATAACGGTTCGGGAGTATTTTTCCTTTTACCGTCTATTCCTCGTAGCTATGACCTTAGCGGGAGGCCCATTGAAAATGAAGATGGTTCTCAAAACTTTTACTCTGCGAATGACCACCCCTTGTGGTCAACCATTAACAACCCTGTGACCAATCGTGTAGATCGATTCTTGGGTAACGTAAAACTTGGCTATGATTTCAACGACTGGTTATCGTTGAGCTATACCTTTGGATTTGACGTGAATAATGAAGACCGTAAATCGGTATTCGCACGGGGAAGCCGGAGGTTTGCTACAGGGTTGATCATCCAGGACCAGTTAAGTTTCAGGCTCTACGAGTCTACGCTGATGCTGAATATGAGTCGCGAACTTGGCACGAACTTCAACTTGGACGTGACATTGGGCCATAATTTGAACAGCACCACGAGGGAAAGGTTCATTGTGCAAGGAGCGGGTATCACTACGCCGGGGATCAATAATGTACTCAATACCGAGACACCTACGATCGACACCCGGAACGGGGTTTGGTATGACCGGCGACTTGTGGGAGTATTTGCGGATGTCACTTTGGGTTACAAAGATTGGGCATTTTTGAATATAACAGGCCGTAATGATCAATCGTCCACGCTTCCGCTGGATAACAACAGTTTCTTCTATCCCAGTGTATCCGGTACGTTCGTCTTTACGGATGCACTCGGTATTAGCAACCGCATCCTGTCTTTCGGTAAAATTAAGGCAGCCTACGCTACGGTGGGGAATGATGCGGATCCTTTTCTTACTACAACTACGTTTAATGTACCCACTTTCGGCAATAACGTGGCACAGATCACTTTTCCTTTCAACGGTACCGCCGCATTTAGCCAAAGCAATATCCTAGGGAACGCTGACTTGAAGCCGGAAGAGACTACTTCCATAGAATTTGGAGCTAACCTGGGGCTTTTGGATAACCGGATCAACGTGGATTTCACCTATTATGACCAAGAAACTAAGGACCAGATCCTAAACCTTCAGTTGCCTTCTACGACAGGTTTTAACTCGTTTGTCACCAACGCGGGTTCTATTGTCAATCGTGGTATCGAGGTGGTAGTAAGTGCTAATGTGATAAACAAAGCATCATTTTCGTGGAACTCCATCGTCAATTTCTCCAGGAACCGCAACGAAGTACAAGAATTAGCGGAAGGTCTTGATGCCACTTTCCTCTCCGGTTTTACTGGAGCCGAGGCTAGTGCCGTAGTAGGAGAGCCTCTTGGTGTATTTCGAGGCACACCCTACGCCCGTGACCCCGAGACCGGGGAGTTATTGGTTTTAGGGGAAGGCGTGAATAAAGGTACGTTATTCAACAGCACAGAATTTGAAGTGATCGGTGACCCTAACCCAGATTGGAATGCTTCTTGGATCAATAAACTCACCTATAAAGGGATAACCCTTGGGTTCCAGTTTGACATGCAAATGGGGGGTGATGTTTGGTCAAACACCATTGGCTTTACTTCCGGGCTAGGGGCGCTGGAAGAAACCGGGGAAGACAGGGAAGCGCCTAGGGTGATTCCTGGATTCTTAGTAGATGCTTCAGGAGAGCTTCTAAGGGATGATAACGGTGAAAAGATCACGAACAATATCCAGATCGATGCGCAAACGTATTGGAGAAGTATTGGAGGATCGTTTTTTGAAGGCTCGGTATTCGACGGCTCTTACATCAGGCTAAGAGAGATCTCCGTGGGATATGCCTTACCTACAAACATACTGGAAACATTACCTTTCAATAGTTTCAACATCTCCCTTTCCGCGCGAAACCTATGGACGTATGCACCTAATCTCCGGGGTCATATCGATCCCGAGGCAGCCAATGCCTCCGGGGCTTTGAACAGGGGCTTGGAATGGAACTCCTCCCCGGGCCTAGTCAATTACGGCGTCAATCTGAAGTTCACGTTTTAACCTAATTGAGCTAAATCATGAAAAAATCATATTTCTTATTACTATTGATCCCAGGCTTATGCTTTGGGTGTGAGGATTGGTTGGATATCAACGATGACCCCAACAGCCCTGTCGATGTAGAAGCCCCCAGGATACTCCCTGCCGCACAAGTGAATACCGCTTTCGTGGTTTCAAATGACCTGCACCGGCAAACTTCAACGTTGGTACAACACTATGCCGGGTTACTTAACCAAATTTTGGCGTATGATGAGTACGATTTTAATGGCACCGAAGCAGACGCTTCCTGGCGGTTTGGGATCTATGCAGGCGCCCTGCTGGATTTCCAGAGGATCATTGAGATATCAGAACCTAATGGCGATAGGCTATTTCAAGGGATCTCCAAGGTATACATGGCTTACCTGTTCAGTGTGGTTACGGATCTTTACGATGAAGTCCCTTTTGAAGATGCGCTAAAGGATATTGAAATTATCGCTCCCGGTTTTGATCCCCAAGAGACGGTCTACGATGGTATTCTTGCTATGCTGGATGACGCTATCGTTGATCTTTCGGCGGATAACCCCGGGGCAAGCCCGGGTGCATCTGACATTATCTATGGAGGTGACCCGGCGAGTTGGATAAAAGTAGCCAACACGATGAAGATAAAGTTTTGGATGCAGATCAGGAAAAGAAGACCTACGCAAGCACAGGCTGCGATCAACCAGCTACTGGGTCAGCCCATTTTCGAAAGTAATGCAGACAACTTTTCATCACCTTTCGGCACTACCAATGGTAACCAGCACACCATGTATGACTTTGCCTTCAACCGCCGCGCGCAAGATATAGCCATTAGCCAGCGTTTTATTGACTCGCTCGAGGTACTCAATGATCCTAGGATCGAATTCTATTTCGACGATAACGGGCAAGATGAATTCATCGGGTATGATAACGGGGGCACAGCCACCGTACCCCAAGAGGATGAGAAAGCCTTGCTAGGTGTGTTTCCCGTAGGACAGAACGGGGAAGCCCCACAGAGGATGCTCACGTATTATGCGTTGCAATTTTACCTGGCAGAAGCCGACCTGGTATTGGATATCACGGGAGATGCACGAGATTATTACGAAGAGGCTTTAGAAACGGCTATGAGTCACGTGGGGGTAGAAGATGCTGATGCTCAAACTTATATTACTGACCGGTTGGCCACTTACGATGCGGCAGCGGATAATGAAGCTAGGTTAGCCATCGTAATGCGTGATAAGTGGGTAGCCTCCTTCGGGAATGGCCTCGAAGCCTATAACGATTGGCGACGTACAGGGTATCCACGTTTATTGCCCTCTACTACCCCGCTTACCCCGGACGGTAGTATACCACGTAGGTTACTCTATTCTTCGAATGAACTGTCGTCAAATCCTAACTTAGAAAACCAGGCCCAGCTTATTCAACGTGTATGGTGGGATGTTCAATAATAAAAAAACAGCGATGAAAAAAAGTATAATTTATATAATTGCTTTACTGGGCATGGCCGCAATGTTCCCGTCATGCCTTGAGTCTGATGATTTCGACGGGTTAACGGATTCCCGGCCGGAGGTTGCCATAGAATTCCCTGGCAGGCAATATGACCAAGAAGTTGGATTAGGGTTCATAGCTACAGGATTCGATAACTCACCAAGTATTACTTATACCTTGCAACTGGAAGGAGGCGGTGATGTCGGGATCTCAAGTATTGTAAGTGTCGAAGGCAGGGCGGCTATTGCCGATGAAGGCGATCGCGACCTGGACGTAACGATTTGCCCTTCTTTTGAGCAAATTGAAGAGGACATAAATGTAGGGGGAGCGAGAAGCTTTGAGTATACCAGGACTTACGACTTCCTTAGTACGTCCGCGGCTTTATGTTCACAAGATCTCCGGATACCCGATGTGTATTACGAACTGATCTTCACGATCGAGCTCACAAATGGCGAACAGTTAGTGTCCATGTGGGTAAGAGGAATATTTAAAGAATAAGAATTCTTCATACTGTTTTTAAAAAAGGGGCGGTCTCAAAAGGATCAGCCTCTTTTTTTTAGTAATGGCATCCTTGAAAATTAGCGTTGATAATAAAACGGTTAATTTGTCAAGTTAAGCTATATTTTTAGAATGTTTCGGGTAATGGGAACCTCACAATGATCAGTTTAAGCGGGGTTTTGGGGTTCTAAGTCCATTTTTCATTTTCTTTTGCGCGCCCATGCCATAGGCATCCCTTCGGGGAAAGAAAACGAAACAAAAGAAAAGGGCGCCAGCAACCAAGCCCATTTTCCCCT
>JANQLQ010000226.1 GCA_028280565.1 Fulvivirga sp. | reverse complement strand
GCTGGGCAGTGCGTTTTGCGAGGAAAATGGGCTTGGTTCCTGGCGCCCTTTTCTTTTGTTTCGTTTTCTTTTGGGCGCGCAAAAGAAAATGAAAACTGGACTTAGAACCTCAAAATCCCGATTAAACTGCTCATTGCGAGGTTGACATTACCCGAAACGTTTTAAAAAATGTAGCCTAATTTGTCAAAACTGAACGTTTTAACCTGGACTCGATTAAAAAAAAGACCGTCATTCCGGGCCGGTGGTTGTGAGAGGGCTCATGGCGAGAGCCGGAATCTGCTGTGTCGTAGAACGGAAGCTAGTTCCCAGTGTAAAGACTGTAAAAGTATGCTAAACCTCATTTTGAGCCTAGGCTACAATGATTTTAAATCGAGTTGAGGTTTTTAACCTTGACTCAATTATCATTTATCACTTTGATGTTATCTATGGGAATTTTGGCCAGTAGGCTTGGTGACCCTTGGGGCATTTGCGTCTTAGTGGCCGGGGGATCTTCGCCACCAAGCCACTAAAGCTCAAAGAATCACAAAGGGGTCCTATTTACGATTTAATCCGTCCCTATTTTCTTATCGAGTTCACATTTTTATTATTAAAGCTAATTTTCAAGATGATGCAGGGCATCAACATCTCATTACCTAAGCTGCATGCCATGCCTAAGACATCCCTGTGTGTTACTTTTTTCGAAGCGCTAAACCATTCCCGATAACAATTAGGAAAATACCGGCAATAGCATAAACCGATGGTAAGTAGCTTTCAAAGATCGTAGAGATGACCAACGCGATTACGGGTACCGCCACGATAACATAAGCCGCCTTATCAGCACCTATACGTCCTATTAGGGTAAGGTATGTGCTAAAAGCAATTATGGACCCGAAGATGACTAGGTAAGCCAACGAGGACAGGTAAGCAAAAGAAAGATCGATAAGCACTGGCTTTCCAGATAAAACCGCGATAAGCAACATGAGCGTAGCCCCGTAGAGCATCCCAAACGCATTGGTCTGTATCACAGGAAGCCGGCCTTTTTGATTAAAGGCGGATGTAATGTTACCCAAAGAGGCAAACAGTACCCCGACTAAGCAAAACACAAGGCCAACAAACGTTTCATCTTCAAAACTCAGCCCGGAAAGTTCTTCTTGGAAGATCAATAGGGTACCCGCTATACCAAACATAGCGCCCACGATGACTTTGCGTCTTACGGGGTTTCGCAACAAAAGTGAATTGAAAATAATATTCATAAATACCAAGGTGGAAAAAGCAATAGCTACTAACCCACTGGTAAGATAATACTCTGAAATATAGATAAGCCAGTAGTTGCAGCCGAATAATAACGCTCCTTGCAGGGCCATAAACAAATGCTGGCGAAGCGAAAACTGTAGGTTCAATTCTCTTAACTTACTGTAAACCAACAAGATTAAACCCGCAAATGCAAATCGATAGCAAACAGACAGCAAAGGGTCTACTACCCCTAACTGGAACTTGATCACAAACCAAGTGGACCCCCAGATCACCGCCGGGGTGACAAATAAAATCAGGTTTCTGCCTTTCATAAACCAGCGTAAGAAAGACCTAACTTAACAAAACCAAATGAATTTATGAGCTATCCTTTTTTGCTATGAGAAAATATAAAAAAATGACAAAACTAAGGTTCAAAGTACCAAACCTTAAGGTGAAGTGACTTCGCTAAATTCTATTCTTTCAAAATCACATTTAGTGAGCCTTTGGGTTTCTTTCATGTTCGGCCAGGCATATTTTAGAGACCCCAGGTTACAAGGGATTAAACGAGCCTGTTTATTCGGAAGCACTGCTGGGTGAGCAACATCTTCCCTTGTAATCTAACCCGGTAATTTTTTACCTGTCTACCGAGCACGAATGATCTTGAGCAAGAGCTTTATGAAGGGAGTCGTTTCTTTAACCAAGTGATCTGTCCTCGATGGTTGGCCTCATGCTCGCATACATGGAACCATTTCCAATACGTATTCAAAGCACCCCTGGACGACCACCCATCATCTACCGTCATAAGCCATTCGTCGTCACGCCTTTTAAATTCTTCCAAGGTTTTCTCTCGAACCTCGGTGATCATATCCAAGTAATAGTCGAGTGTATTCCCTTTGATCTCCGAGCGCCCACGATCGCCTAGGTCAGACGCCGCTCCCCATATTTTGCGCTCCGCTGGGTTGAGTTCACGGTTTTCGAACGTATTCGCTTGGTAAAACTTTTCCGTAGCCCCCAGGTGTAACAGTAGGGCTCCAATGGAATTAGATCGTGGATCATGCAAGTGGTCTAATTCTTCCCTACTCATGCCTCTCACCTGGCGCAGGACCGTTTCGCGATTATAATTAAGCATAGATACCAGGGCGCCCACATGCGGAGAATAACCGGACCTTGGGCCAATAAAATAAATAGACGATTCTTGCACTGGGCTACAGTTTGCCGCACTGGCGCCTAAAAACCCACTTGCCGCTAGCATCGTAGGGGCTTTGCTCATAAAGTTTCTCCTGTTCATGGTATTTCCCTCTTTACATCAATGAATTTATGTGGATAAATAGTGTCCGATTGTATCTACTTTGAGGGCTAAGACTTTTTTAGATCCCTTACTTGGGGTTGGCAGCCTGCAATAAGCAATCGTAACCTCCTAGTTTTTGCCTACTGCCCCTTGCCTATTGCCGACTGATCAAGAGCTTCCTAATGTCGTAAATATAATTTCGTCATATACCCTGCCCGTCATTTAATGTGGACTGGACACAAGATAAAGTTACTTCAAAAATCAGATCACTGGGAGATAGGGCAAACCAACACCGGGTGAAAGTGGTCGAACCGGTAGTTGCTGGGGTCATATAGTAAAAAACGAAAAAAAAATTTTAGCCGTTAGGATTCCTTACTGTATACCGTTCTTTAACTACATGCATGGCGAGCGTAGGCTGAAAATTCCCCGGTAATTAAGAGGGTAGCAGGATGTTAATGACAGACAAAAAAGGTTAACACAACCAACCATCCTTTTCGCAGGAAGTCTTTAGAGAGTTACTTGAAAATGATGTATTGTTTCGGTAGCTTACATGGTATAAAACCAAAATAAACCCGCCCCATGAAACGCCCCGCATGTACTCTATTGATCAGCTTAGTTTTCAATTCGTTTGTGTTTTGCCAGTGGCTCCCGGCTGAAGGGCCCAGTGGTGGCTCCACGGATAAAATTGTGCAAATAGGGGAAGATACACTAGTCCTCTCTGTAGGCAACGGGGGAATGTATAAGTCCATAAATGGTGGAACTTCCTGGTTTAAAAGTAGCCAAGGATTGCCTTTCAACAAAGTGATATGGGACCTAGTGGAACATAATGGATGGTTGTATACTAGCCTGTCGCGGGCTGGCATTTATTTTTCGGAAGACAAAGGAAACAGTTGGATCCCCATTAACAAAGGGATCGAAAATTTAACGTTTTATACCTTGTGGGTGGAGGGTACAGAAATTTACGCCGGGAATGCCGATGGCGGTATATATTATTCCCCGGATAATGGTGCTACTTGGTTAGAAAAAAGCAACGGGATCTCAAACATACAATTCCAAGATATCGTAAGTTTCAAATCAGCAATTTACATCGGGGGCAATTCATTATTTCGATCTACTGACAAGGGGGATAGCTGGGAAGAGGTGAGTATTGTAGGCCTAGGACCCAATGGCATTGGACCTATGACTACACGCAATGACACCCTGTACGCAGCAAGTGATGATATGGTTTTCATTTCTAACGATGGCTTGGTGAATTGGAAAAAATCCACGTTATCGACAGGCGCTACCATCACCAATATGGGTGCGTTGGGAGACGCTGTATACCTAACATGTAGTCATGGAAAGTACTATCTTTTAAAGAGTGATGGGACGGACTGGGAGATGGTACAAAACCCGCTTACCTCGAGCTATGTCAATGATGTGATACAATTGGCTGATAAAACCATAATGAGTACGCCAGGAGGTCTTTATTATTGGGAGGGTTCCTGGGCATACAATAATCCCGGTATCAATGCACTGAGCATTAATTCCTTAAACCACCTTGATTCTACAATCTTTGCTGGCGCCGATGGACAAGGTATCTTTCGCCTCAAAAGAGGTCAATGGGACAGGGTAAATGTGGGTTTAGGGGCATTAAATGCCACCTCGGTACATGACATGCTTACCGTGGAAGATAAGGTATACATTGGTACGGGAGGGGGTGTTTATTCATCTGCCAATGAAGGGGATAACTGGACACGGATGTTTGATCCCGGTATGAACAAGTCCATACAAACCTTGGATTTTGACCAGGGAATTTTCGCAGCGGGTGTGAATGGAACAGGTGTGTACATCTCCCAAGACACCGCCAAAACTTGGAACCTAGCGAGCACTACTGGATTGAACATTGCCACGAGCTATTCAAGCATGGTACTGGCCGGTGACACGATCGTTGTGGCCACCGCGGACGGGCAAATATTTGTCTCCGCTACCTTAGGAGAGGGTTGGGCAAACCGGTCCATTCCCGGTGGATTTTACTTCACCTATGATCTCCAACTAGAAGGTCATGACCTGTATGCTGCTACGGCCAGGGGCCTTTTACATTCCACAGACCTGGGTGTGACCTGGCGCTTTCTCAACAATGAAGCACGATCAATCCACGATATAGTTATCGCCGACAATAGAATTTATGCCGCTGGTATAAACGGTGTATTTGTAACTTCAAAGACGAGGGACAGGTGGTATGACATCGGCGATACGTTACGCGATCAAAGCGTGAACGAGATCATGCTCATCAATGATACGCTTTACGTAGGCACATTCGCTTCGAGCATTTGGAAGCGTGCGGTTTCAGAAATCAACCTTCCCCCGGTTATTTTAAGCGGCCCTGTGGGATTAAACGTACCAGCGGATACTTCTATCCATTTAACGATCGATGATTTCGTAATAATGGATGATGATAATCTCATTTCAGATCTTACCTTACAAATAAAAGAAGGAGATAACTATAGCGTTAATGCTGACAAAATAACGCCGGAACAGGATTTCCATGGCATGCTCACGGTCCCTGTGACGGCTTACGATGGCAAGGATAAGAGTGATATATTCTATTTGTCTGTCCGAGTTACGCCAGTCAATAATGTCCCTGTTATCACGGGTACGGTCTCAACGCTCTCTACCCCCAGCGACACGCCATTGATAATAGTCATAAGTGACTTGGTCATTGAATATCCTGATGGTAACAACCCCAATGATTTCACTTTGACGATCTTGGCCGGCGAAAATTATACGGTCGTTGACAATGAGATTATACCTAGCGCCGACTTTCATGGAACATTGACGGTCCCCGTCGTAGTTCATGATGGTAGCGATAAAAGCCTACCGTTCGAGTTGCCAGTAGAGGTTTACACCGTATTGAGCCTTACTAGCCCAGCCCTTTCCAGCCAGGGTTTTTCCATATATCCTAACCCAGTATCCCGTTTTTTAAACGTTTCATCCGAGGCCCATGTAAAAAGCATCTCCCTTAGAACGCTTAATGGTGAAACTTTACTACACTCACCAATAGCCCGCTTAGACCATGAAACCACCCTGGATATACGAGGTATCCCAAGTGGGATGCACATACTACAAATAGATACCGGTAAGGATATGATCCGGGAAAGACTGGTCATAGAATAGCGTTCTTATAAAGAATAAGAAAACAGGAATTCATTTAAAATGATATAAGTGGCTGGCTTGGTTCCGTAGTCCCCAGGTCTAATAATGCAAGATTGTCTTTATCATCATGTTTATCCTGGGGGAAGCATGTGGAAAATGACCCCAAAAGCCATTAAACAGGACCGGTAATTCATTCACCTGATGAATTTCTTTCGTTTTTGATATGCCCTACAACCATTGGTAAAGATGGGGTGTCATTTACCGGGCACACTACCAAACACTTACACATGAAAACCCTTTTTCTCTTTACCTTATTGGCATTACCATTTTTTTCATTTGGACAATATACCGGGCTGGCAAGTGAATTCTTTTTCGGGAGACACCCAAGCACGCGGGCTGAATCCATGGGACAGGCCGGGGTCTCGCTGACAGGAGACCTCTCCACCGTTTCTACCAACCCGGCCTCACTGGCTACAATAGAAGGCTTAGCCATCAATACAGCTTTGGCAGAACCTTATTATTTCTTTGACAAGGCTGAATTAACAAACATTAATATGTCTTTCAAACTCCATGACTTTTTAACGATAGGGGCATCCAGGGGTCATTTCAATAGTGGTACGGAGATCACTTTCGTTGATGAGGAAGGAAATATGTTTTCGCACACTCCTAATCAGTCTACCTATGCCCTGGTTCTTTCCTCGCAACCTGTAAAAAACCTGTATTTCGGGATCAAAACAAATTACTACACTACGAACCCATCAAATGAAGATTTCAGCACATTTTACTTTGATTTTGGGATCATTAAAAGAATTCAATTTCCTCTAAAAAGCTTCATTCGGCATTCTGTAAACCTTGGCGCGAGTATCGCCAATTTTTCAAATTCCAGTGTAGAAATTGAGTCTTTAACCGAACCCTTAGATGAGGAACTGCCCATGATCAATCGTTTGGGGGCGAGCTACCTACTCACTTTGGACAAAAAATACCTCGTGAGATCTTTGAATACCCTTGATTTTTTACTGCAAAGCGAATTCCAATTTTTAGCTAACTCGCAATACCACACCGCCTACCGTGTAGGTGCAGAACTTATGTTACTAGAAATTTTAGTGCTGCGGGCCGGTTACTATCACGAAAAACTGGACGATCATGATAACCCATCTAACAGGAGTGAATTTAGTGAACTCACATATGGTTATGGTTTTCGCATTCCTTTACAAAAGCTTACAAACGTCCCTTTGATAGCGTCTTTTGACTATACCAACCTACCCCAACCAAAAACCAATGAAAGCGTAAATTTTGATAACTTCTCGTCCTATAACTTGGGGGTCAACTGGTTACTCGGACACAGAAGTCAATAAACTACAGTCGATAGCAAACAACGATTAAAATAGTATACCGTTCATCAAACAACTACCTTGAATCCAACCGTCAAAATAAAAGACGTTCAATATCAATAGCTTACGTTTTAGCCCTCTTTCTTACTTTCTATCTGTGACAATGATCACCTTAATATCACTATGCCTTTCGTATTTTTACTTAGAAAATAGGGCTGTAACAAAAGGAATTGGGAAAGCATGGATCCAAAATGGGCTAAAAAAGAAAATGAGTTGCCAGTCTACTGTATTTCCACTTTCCAGGATGCCAACACCAAGGACCTTGATTTTGACATTAAGATCTTCGAAAACCTGATCGATGAGTTTAAGTTTACCAACCAACCACACCGGCACGATTTCTACGACATTCTTTTCATTACCGAAGGTACCGGCACACATACCATCGATTTCGTGACTTACGAGGTTAAGCCATGCAGTATCTTCTTTCTCACCCCCGGGCAGGTGCATTCCTGGGACCTCTCGAAAGACACCAAAGGGTTTTCGATCTTTTTTAAACCAGGGTTTTACCTCATGGATCAAAGGCACAAGAGGCGGTTGGACTTCCCATTTTTTCATAGCATGAACGCCTCACCCGCCTTGTATCTCAACTGTTTGATCGACCCCATCGTGAAGCAAGTGATCCGTGAAATTTACAATGAAAATCAAACCGCAGAATTTGGCCGGGAAAATGTAGTTCGGGCTTATCTCGATATCTTGCTGATCAAATTATCGAGGTATTATCAAAGCTTGGTCAAAAATAACAACACGGGGCAAATGACCTTTCAACTCAGGGAGCTGGAATCCCTCATAGACACCCACTTCAGGGAGTACAAACGCCCCAGTGACTATGCAGGCATGATGAACCTCTCGCTCAAACACCTCAATAAAATCTGTCGGGTAGGGGTAAACAAAACCGTAGGCCGGATGATCCAAGAAAGGATCATCCTCGAATCAAAAAGATTGCTTCTCCATAGCAACCAAACCATATCACAGGTTTCCTATCACCTGGGCTATGAGGATAACTCCTATTTCGCCCGGCTTTTCAGGAACAAGACGGGCTTTAGCCCTGATGGCTACCGGAAGGCTTTCCTGAATGTACCCAACCAGGCGTAGATTGTCCTACCCCCGGTCATTCGTACTTGGATATTTTTGGAGCGATAAAAAAACGCTTCGGAATTATGATCATTTTAATGGGAATTGTCGGTGCTGTATTCTTGGTAGGGATCTTATATTCAATATTTAGGGTACTGCGGCTGTTGAATATCCTAAAAGGACCGGCCAAGACCGGTTTGCCTACGGATAACAATACTTCCGCCTGGCTGTTGCTCATTTTCCTTTTCGTATTCCTTTTTGGGTTCTGGTGGTATTTTTTCAATGCCTCCCCGGATTTATTGCCCGTTTCCGCTTCGGTACATGGGGAGCACACGGACAGGTTGTTTTACATAGCCATCGGGGTCATACTCGTGCCGTTCACACTGTTAAACCTGCTATTGTTTTATGCCGCTTTTAGGTTCAGGTATAAAAAAGGAACGTTTGCCCGGTTTTATCCCCACAACAATAAGCTTGAAATGATATGGACCATCGTACCCGGGCTAGTATTTACCGCCTTGATCCTGATGGGCACCAATGTTTGGAGCAATATTACCGCCGAGCCCCCGGAAGACGCCGAGGTGATCAATATAATGGGATATCAATTTGCCTGGGGAGTAAGATACCCCGGTGCTGACGGCCAATTAGGCAAGCGAGACTATCGGCTGATCGATCCCACCAATGAATTCGGCATAGACCTTTCTGATCCGAATTCATTTGATGATTTCACAGCCCTTGAAATACACCTGCCAAAAGGGAAGCCCGTTTTGCTGAACATTTTTGCCAAAGATGTGATCCATAGCGTGTTTTTGCCCCATTTCAGGCTTAAAATGGATGCCGTCCCCGGTATGCCGACACACTTTTGGTTTACGCCGAAATACACGACGGCAGAAATGCGAGAGATCGTGGGAGATCCCTCGTTCAATTATGAAATGGCTTGCACGGAAATATGCGGGCGCGGGCATTTTGCCATGCGTATGCTGGTGGTAGTCGATGAGCCGGCGGATTACGAAAAATGGAAGGCTTCTCAAACTGCCTGGCTAAAAATGAATCCCGAATACTTGTCTAAAATACCCACAGACCTCACGGAATTAGCCCGGATCAAGTCCGGGATAGACCAACAACCTTTATAACCCTAAAAACCAAAAAAGAAAATCATGTCAGTAGCAGATATACAAATAGCGCCTGTACCCGGGCATGACCAGCACGATGATGAGCATAAGCAGAACTTTTGGACCCGGTACATTTTTAGCACCGATCATAAAACGATCGGGAAACAATTCCTCGTAGTTGGTATCTTCTGGGCGGTAATAGGAGGCCTTCTATCCATTCTTATTCGTCTCCAGCTAGGAATGCCTGCTTCCAGCCTGGCCTGGCTGGAACCTGTTTTAGGCCAGTGGATCGTAGAGGGTAAGCTGGACCCAGGGTTTTATCTTGGTGCGGTAACTATGCATGGTACCATTATGATGTTCCTTGTGTTAACGGCTGGCCTGAGCGGAACATTCAGCAACTTTTTGATCCCCTTACAAATAGGCGCCCGGGATATGGCCTCACCCTTCATGAACATGCTTTCTTTCTGGTTTTACATGCTCTCCAGCGTCATCTTTTTTATCTCCTTCTTTGTAGAATCAGGACCCGCTATGGGCGGATGGACCGTCTATCCCCCCTTGAGTGCCCTGCCCCAGGCCATCTCGGGTTCCGGGCTGGGAATGACCCTCTACATTATAGGCTTTATCTTGTTTATTGCCTCCACCCTCATGGGTGGGCTTAACTACATCACCACGGTCATTAATATGAGGACCAAGGGGATGTCTATGGCCAAAATGCCACTCACGGTTTGGGCTTTATTCCTGACAGCCATTATTGCCACGTTATCGTTCCCCGTGCTTTTTGCAGCATTGCTGCTCTTACTTTTTGATCGCTCTTTCGGAACCAGTTTTTATCTTTCCGAAATATTTATTGCGGGTGAAGCGCTGCCCAACATTGGAGGTAGCCCAGTATTGTACCAGCACTTGTTTTGGTTTTTAGGGCACCCGGAAGTCTACATCATATTTCTGCCCGCGTTGGGCCTAACGTCCGAAATTGTGGCTACCAATGCTCGAAAGCCTATTTTTGGATACAAGGCCATGATCATCTCGATGGCCGGTATCGTCATTTTATCGTTCGTAGTTTGGGCTCATCACATGTTCACATCCGGGATGAACCCCTTCCTAGGTACGGCTTTTATGGTCACTACACTGGCCATTGCCATTCCATCGGCCATCAAGGTGTTTAATTACATTACCACATTATGGGGTGGTAATATCAGGTTTACCTCGGCTATGTTATTTTCCATTGGACTGATCTCCTTTATTATTTCCGGGGGGCTAACAGGCATCATACTGGGGAACGCACCGCTTGATATCCATTTACATGACACGTATTTTGTAGTAGCACATTTTCACCTGGTCATGGGTGTGCTGGCCTTTTTCGGAACTTTCGCCGGGGTATATCACTGGTTCCCTAAAATGTTTGGGCGTATGATGCACGAAGGGCTGGGGAAACTCCACTTTTGGATCACCTTAACAGGTTCTTACCTGATGTTCATCCCTATGCATTACATTGGTTATGCCGGTTATCCAAGACGGTATTACAGCTTTACCAACTTCGAGTATATGGACAATTTCGTCAACTTGAATTGGTTTATATCCATTGCGGCCATTGTAACAGCCTCCGCACAGCTCATCTTTTTGTTCAACTTCTTTTACAGCATTTGGAGAGGGCGAAGAGCAAGCGCCAACCCCTGGGGCTCCAATACCCTCGAGTGGACCACGGAAAAGATCGTTCCGGGCCATGGGAACTGGGAAGGTTCCATCCCCCGAGTATTCCGGTGGCCCTACGATTACAGTAAGCCCGGGGCGCAAGAAGATTTTATCCCACAGACTATTCCTCTCAAAGAAACAATAGCGTCCAATACGGACTACGAAAATCAACGGCTTATTCACCTAGAAAACGGGCACGAAGCCCATAAGATCGATGGAGCATCTACACGAGAGTGAAAAAGGGTACCTACACAGTGTTTTATCACAAAACTGTCCGAGGTGCCGAAAAGGGAAATTATTTGCCCATGGTCCCTATCACCTGCGAAAATTCTTTCTTATGAACGACAGTTGTTCTTGTTGTGGCCAAACATTTCACCTAGAACCGTCGTTTTATGATGGAGCCATGTACGTCAGTTACGCCATCCAAGTAGCTTTGTTCGTCACAGTCTTTGTTGCTCTTAGCGTTTTACATCCCCAGGCCGGGCTTGCATGGCATATAGGAGGGATCACTTCATTGGTGATCGTATTCAGCCCGATGACCTACCGGCTGAGTCGGTCATTGTGGATCCATTTTTTTGTAAAGTATAACCGAGATGCGAAAGTCAAATGCAGCCACGAGTGACCACGACATAGTATTAAGTCGTTTGAGGGAAAAGGCAAAGTTGAAGAAGGCACATAGACAGATGCTACATTTGTTCATTATATCAAGCACCTTGATCTTTTTCACCCTTGCGTTTGTATGGTTGGTGCATAGTGCGCCTAAGATCTCTATCCCTGCCGTATACCATTGGAACATCCCCATTATCATCGGGACTAGTATCGTGATCTATTTAGCGCAAAAAAGAATACTTAACCACGAAATAGAGAAAGCATTCCAACTGGTAAAGATCGCATTGGGTTTGGGTATCCTGTTTGGTGTGATCCAAGTTTTGGGCTGGCAGGAGCTTTTAGCTGCTAACCGCCTGATCAGGAATATACTATTCCCTTTTTCGGTGATCCACCTTGCGCATGTCATTATCGGTATTGTCTTGCTTTCCGTGGTGCTATGGCGACTTAGGGACTTCAAAATTCACTCAAAAGCCAAAGGATTTGCGTGGAATGTTTCCAGGTTCTGGCATTTCCTCGGGGCGGCATGGTTGGCGTTTTTGCTCCTTGTCTTTATCATTTCCTAATGACCCCAAATGATGTTCCATTTGCAAGGCTGCCATAGGTACGCTTAATTTGACAATATAATCAAGTGTCGGCCGTAACGACGGAAAACCCTAGGGTGGACTTTCGTGGCCCTTAACAAGTCACTGCCATCAAACAGGTTCTCTATTAGGTTTAAAAACGTGATATTGCAAGTATTGAGCCTTTAAAAACCAATAAATGAAACCAAAAACAGTATTGCTCGGACTTATTATCTTATTTGCGTGTTCCGGCCGTGTCGACCATCAAAAAGACACCCAGGTAGAAGACCCACCCGGAACACAGGCCCATCCACCAAACTCGACAACCCAAGGCATGACCAGGAATGCGGAAATCCAGGAAATTATCGATCGGCTCGAAAAGGGAATGATTGATTATATGCAAACCAGTAAAACGGCCTACTCCAGGGATGATGTTGAAAAGTGTATCCGTATTATTAATACTTACCTGGATACCATGACAGGATCTAAAGATAAGGACGAAGGAATGGTGGCTGTCAAAAATGCCGTTCTTGCATTAAATGAACTTAATAAAAACTGTAAGTACAAACTGATCGAGACAGATCAAAGAGAGGACATCTGCGAAATAATGATCATCGCAGGAAATACCAGGGGTTACAACGAAAGAACAGACGATATTACGGAAGAATGGAGAGAATGGTAAGTAGAAAAATCAAAACTCCATCGGTCTAACTGGTCTAAAATTTCGCATGGCGGCTGTTCGCCGACACCGCTAGCCCGTGAGCTCGAAGAATGGCTTAAAACGTGAGTTTGATGTAAAACAGGGCTAGGTTAAACCGTAAAGAAGATCCCTTTGTGATTCTTTGAGCTTTGGTGCCTTGGTGGTAAAGCTCCCCCGGCCACCAAGACGCAAATGCACCAAGGGTCACCAAGCTTACGAGCCAAAACTGCCCTGGATAACATCAAACTGGTAAATACTTATCGAGTCCAGGTGCTTGAACCTGGATTATGCACTAGTGTCGTGTCATACCTCAAATGACGGGTATAGTCGTTTTAATTTTATCCTAGCATTCTTAGTTGTGAACTGCCAGTTGATTGTTGCCACCTGGTCGTTTCTATGGTTTTGCCAAGCTTTTACTTCGCCTCTTATGG
>JANQLQ010000202.1 GCA_028280565.1 Fulvivirga sp. | reverse complement strand
CATCGCTCACCCTGCAAGGCTGGCAGGAATGACGATAAAGAGGTTTTTTTCGTTTTTGATGAGGATACCCAACGGGCTCATCTTTCGCTAAATCACTATCTATCCAATAATTGAATGTGACAAAGTAAAACTAGTCTTAAGTTAAGCCTCAAATGACGTACCAGGTAGAGGGTGAGCAGGTTTGAGGTAATAACGGTTCTCGATGAGTCGGCAATCGGCAAAGGGCAGTAGGCAAAATATGTAGGATTGCCCATTGCCCTTTGCTAACTGCCGACTAAAAACATGCTACCAGGTACTCAATACTCACGACTCAATACTTAAGACTAGTTCACACGCTTGTAATGATACAATGCAAATGAAAAAGGTGTGGATAGGGCAAATTGTAGATTACCACCCTTACCGGCTTGTGCTTCGAAGGTCCCGGCATCACCAAGTACACTGGTAAACACATATTTTTCACCTGGTTCCAGCCACGTCGTTAGCTCTTTTTTATTACTCGAATGATTTTCACGAAAGACCATTAAATAACCTTCGTCATCGTTAACGAGGGACTGGAATCCTGTCCACCGGTACCCATTAGGCTCATCACCTATGGGCAAGATTATTCCCTGGTGTACTTTATGCCGGTAAGGGGTGTATCGTTTAAGCAGGGCGGACAAAGAAGAGGCTTCTTCGGGAAGTTGGCTTAGCTCCATCCATGCCAGGGGCTGGGCTATCAACGCAATGGCCACTTGGTAGTCAAACGGAACATGGGCCGGGACCAGCGGATCGCTGTTTGAGTACTTTTGCCGGTTCCGCCAGGGGTTGAGAAATTCCACTTGTAACTTTTCTACCGGGAAATAACGCGAAAGCATCCAGGTATTCCTCAACGTACGATGCGGGTAGTAATTTCCCCAATCTGTGTACCGGTTTTCTAAAAAAATGTTGCCATACTCTGTAAAATAGTAGTATCCCATCCTACGCCCGGCGGTCACATCTAAGTTAAAAACTGCCTCTCCCTTTGTAACCTCCAAAACTTTGGTGAAAAAGTTGCGTAGATTCTGCTCCGCTCTTTTATTGCTCAACTCTATCCCATCGATCTTAAAAACGCTGATCCCGTGGGTTTTATAAAAGTCAATAAGGATGCCCGCATCACGTTCCCAGGAGGCATAGTCGTTGGTTTTACTGGGGTTGAACCAGAGGCATAATTCCACGTTATGCTCCGTGGCTTTTTTGAGTAATGGAGCCAACCCGTTCGGAAAACGTTGTGGGTGAGGTTCCCAATCTTCCCGGCTCCAGTTATCCCATTGCAGTCCGGCTTTTGAAGCTGAGTTTTTAGAGAGTCCGCGCTGCCACCCGTCGTCCAACTGAAGATGAGTGATACCCAGCCGGGCAGCCGCCTCTATTTCTTGCAGGATGAAAGGCTCATTCATCCGGCTATCACGGCTCCTATCTCCCCATGTGTTCGCCAAGACCATTTCATCGCGTTCTTTCACCAGCGTTCGCAGGCTTTTTTGATATTGCCGAACGGCTTTCAAAGGCGCCGGAGCATGCTCGGCGGTGATCCCTACGGCATATCCATATCCTCTTACCCATTGCTGGGGTCGTATATCACCGGGTAAAATCCCTAGCCCCAAGACCTGTAAGGCGTATTGGTCCAGGACCAGGTCATACCCTTCATACCCATGTTGGCTTTGCCCCAAAGGCGATTCCTTCATGACCACCAGGCATACTTTTTCTGTTGGGTTGGTAGCAAAAAAAAGATTGCCGGCAACTTTAACAGGTTTATTATAAGCCAAATAATTATTTTCCTGTACCAACGTATTGTGATGATCCGTGGCATCTTGGAAAACGATGGCTTTAACACTCCAATGGGGATTTTTAAACGGGAGTATACCTACCCGCATTTTTCCTTCTTCGCTTGTAAGGCCGGATTCTATCATCTCCCGGCTGCCCGTCGGTGATCGAGTGCCCCATTGAAGTGAAGTGGCCCCTTTCAAATAAAAGTGGTGACCTAGCAATGGAGTATCGGGAAAGAGGGAGATCACATGTCTCACCCAGAGTTGATCCAGTCTAAAATCTATGGTTACTTTAAGATAGGCATCATCTTTCGGTGACAATCTCGTGATCTCGTTAGAAAGACGGGCGTTCGAAGGGATGGGCATCCCCGGCAAGTTGAACATAGCCGCGGATTTAGCCCCAAACGAAAGCCCTGTACCGTCTGCGGAAGCAAATTCGATGGGAATTATATTGCCATTATTCCATTGGTAATAGTGCTTGGTGAGACGATTACCCATGACCAAGGTATCGTTTTGTAAACGGACCATACAGCCATCACAACTATTTTCACTTGGATATGCCCCCAATGAAATTGGAATACCCACCGCCATGATCAATATAAAAATGGGTTTCGTGGCAGATTCTAAATATCCCTTAGGGCTGATCAATGGTGTAGGTAGTAATGTTTTCATGGACGCTTCGCGGTAATCTTAAGACATACGAATATTCTTTATTTCTATATCATTTTCACCCGCTAGGGTAAAATATTATTGCTTCAAACGATATCCATTCACTCCAAAAACTCCCAGGACCCACCCGGTATGCATAAGAAGTACAAGGCAGGTTGTAAGTTGCGAAAAGTGACTTTATGGTCAGTCGCTACGCAAAAGTCGTTGATCAGCGAACGGGTTTCTGCCTTATAACGCACTGCATTTTTATGAAAACCCAGTGAGGAGCGAGTTTACTAGTGCCATCTCGGCATAAGCCAGTTCTATCGTGGTACCTCTGCGCTAAGTAACGGGTTGGGTATGGGCAGGATCACCGATCCGGGGTAAGCAGCACCAGGCTGGGCGTTGACCGTGCTACGAAATCAAATTGTGGATTTTGAGGTGGAAAGTTCTTCCCCGGCAGCTTTCCCGAAACTTTTATGCTACAGGTCAAAAAGACACATAATGGGTAAACACGGCGCATTGGATAAATACTTAAAATCCGGTGGTAAATAACCAATACTTACCACCGGACCAAAGGAGTGATCTTCTATCTTACTTACCGGATCGTACCATCGGGGTTTTTCACCCAGCCAGCGGTCCAATCACCCGACTCGTTTTCTATCGCTCCTACAAAGGTAACGGAAGAGAAGAAGGTATCGATAGTACTTGGGTCGAAGGACTCCTTAGCCGTTACCGTGGCTGCCGGGATAAAATCATTTACACCTATGCCGTCAATCGTTTCCACGATAGGCTTACCTTCAGTGTCAAACCCCGTGACATTATTAAAGAAAGGGTTTAGAAAGGTATCACCATCCATCGACCCTTGGAAAGGATTCGTTCCATTGGGCGTATCATCTCTAAAAAACTGTTCGTTCAAATCGAATATATAGCCATACGCAAATACCGTGGGTCCGTCGAGGGTACCCCCTACAGTTACACTTTCAGCGATCCGAACTCCTCTTTTGCTAAAACTGGAGGCAATCGAATTATAGACCCTTCCGTCACTGGTAGCGGTAAAACGATAGGCATACACATCGCCGGCATCCTTGCCCGGTCCAACGAGTGTAAAATTAGCCAAGATAGGTTTTGATGTTTCACGGATCTCCACCAAGTGAAAATCATCTCCAGGTGCTTCGGACATCTGGCCTATGCCAAATTGGAGCCGGCCGGCATAAGCATCCCCTATCCTAAATCCATCGTCGGCACAATCCGTTACGACCAGGTATTTGGCATTTACGTTGCCGTCGGTAATGTAAAAACCCTCATCACCCGGCTTGAACGTTTGGATATATTCCAGTGTGTTGGAGTCATCCAGCCCTCGCACCCGTAGGCCGTCATCAGCATATTCGGTCCGCAAATACCTGATCTCGGCATTGGTGATACCATCCAGGAAGAGCCTGTTCCAATCTTCCGGTTCCGGTGTGCCTGTTAAACTGCTTGAAGGTGTCATCACCACGGGCGCCGAGGAAGTGCCCACGATAGAAACGTCAACGCCAGCATTCAATATGATCTCAACACGATCTTCGTCCGGCTCCGTAGGCACATCCAGGTAGACATTCACTCCTTCTTCAATCGTAAAAGAGCTGCCATTTTCAAAGGAAAGAGGGGCTTCTATGTAATAATTACGCCCAGTGATCAATTTCACCGAAGTTCCACTGGTAACAATACCGTCTTCGGGAATGGTTATATTATACAACGATTCGGCCCCTACGGTGATAAGATCATATCGTGCCGCGTTGACGGTAAAGTCTACCCTGGGCGACTCTTGATCTGCTTGGTCTATTAAAGAAAATTGGTAAAGAAGCTCTTCTCCTTCTTCCGCGTCTGCGGGTACATTTTGGGTATTGAAGGTAAAAGAGGAGGCATCAGTGTCTAGGTCTACTGTTTCAAGCAATCCACCATTGGTGTAAACCGCCAATTCTTTATTTCCCCCCGGGGCATTTAAGGTAAGGGTAACACTAAAGGGTTCCCCGGTTTTAGCCGTAATACCGGCATCTCCATCTATGCTTAGGGTAGGTGCCACGGGCACGTCATCATCGTCGTCACCACATGAGGCGAATAGCACCAGCACCGAAGCAAACAGGGTGGCGTACTTTAAGAATCGAATTTGCTTTTTCATTTGTAAGGTTATTTTAGTGATTGTTTCTTTGTTATCTAATATTTCCATCAAGGTCTTTAAACCATTGTCCTTCGGTCGTCCAATCGTTGGATTCGTTTTCTACTGCGCCGATGTAAGGAGCGCTCGAAAAAAAGCTTCCGAGGGAAGAGGGATTGAAAGGAGAAGCTTCCGAACCTATAAAACTCGTTAACGAGATGCCGGCCACAGGATCTTCGGTGACATTGTACTCACCACTTTCAAAGAATATAGTACGGGCTTCTTGCTCGTAATTTTTGCTATTTCCAAACGAACGGATATTATCAAAGATCATATCCACTCCAAGCACTTCAACATCCAGGTCTTCCACGCGAGCTGCATCGTTAGGAAAACCCGTGATGATGGTATTCTGGAAATTGCCTATCGCACCGGTCCTGAATCGTACTCCTCTCCGGGTGCCGTTATCTACCCCAGTCTCATACCCGTTGCCAATGCAGGTCACATTACTTACGGTGAAAGTAGTGCGCGGCGACCGGAGGAAATTATCATCATCATTCCGCATTTCTACTGACCGCGCGATATTCCAATAGTTGACCGGTATCAAAGTGGCAGCCACATCCGTTTGAAAAAGCCAGAACTGTCCCAATCCTTGCCAGCCATCTCCCGCCCACAAGCCATAGCCTCCATGCCCAATAGCAGAAATGTATTTCAAGTTAACGCGCCCTCCACGAAGCCGGAAGGCGATGTTATAATTCCGGTAAACCTGTACGTGATCCACTTGGGTGGCGGACCCTACCCCGAAAAGACGCAAGGCGTGTACGCTATTTTCAAGCTGATTGCCGGCATATTCTATCCTGGCATAACGTAAAATGCCGGAATTGTCATTGGGCATGTCGCCTCCATAGCGGAATCCTTCATCGAGTATGACCCCACCTTGGTTGGAAGGAGCTCGACCGTAGATAACTACACCTCCCCAGTCCGAGGGCGTAGGCGTTTCACCCAGCAGTAGCTTGTCACTGGTAAAGACAATAGGCTGATCCGGGGTACCCTCCGCCATGATCTTGGCCCCTTGGGCGATCACCAAGCTAGAGATATCGGCTTGATCTGCGAATGTTTTAAAATAAACTGTTGTGCCTGCCTCTATCGTTAAGGCACTATTATTCTCTACGGAAAAAATGCTGTCTACTAAGTAGTTATTCCCTGCCTCCATGGTGTAGTCCCGGTTTAACCGCCCCATAAGCCGGACTACGGGCATACCATTAACGGTTTCTTGCGATTCGCGGAATGTACTATTCACCAAAACGCTGATTTGAGTACCCACCTGGAGATTTCTCCTGTCAGTCAAGACAAAGCGAAAAACAAAGGTGGTCGCTAGCGGCGTTTCTTGAGGCACTAGGTATTCAAAAGTGTAGGTGGCCTTTACCTCATCTGTATAATGGATCGTCTCTACCAATTCGTCATCCCGGAATACCTCGAATTTTTGTAACCCTGCTGCTGACTGGATGATGAATTGCCTTGATACTTCAAGCCCTGGCTCTTGCACAATGAGGGGCGGCTGCTCACCTACTTCGACCAGCGAAGGACCTGGGAGTTCAAAGTCTTGTTCACTTTCTCCACAACCTAAGATGTTGAGTAAAGAGAGGACTATGTATAACGTAACCGTCGTTTTTTTCATCACAAATTGAGTTATAGACTAAAGCTGATCCCCGACCTGACCGCCCAACCGAAGTAGGCCACCTGGGCAGTTCTGCTTTCGCTACCTTGATAGCGTATGGTCGGCGCATTAGTGAGGTTTACCATTTCCACGTAAAAGCGCCAATACTTTTTGAATTTTAGAGAAGCATTCGCGTCCATTTGAAGCCTCGATTTTTGGACAAGGTCGTTTTCTGCACTGCTGGCTACTGAAGTGAGGAAACTCCCATTGTAATTGGCCGAAACGCGCCCGGTAAGGTTTTTATAATCAAAAGACAAGGCCGTATTGAAGGTATGCTCGGCTTGTCCTGGTAGTGATATATTGTCCCTCTCTTGCGTAAAAGCATCTGAATAAGCGTAAGTATAGTTCCCTTCGATATTGAAGTTTTTTAAAATACCAGGTAAAAACCCGAGGGTATTAAAGAAGTTAAATTCTATCCCGATCACCTGGGCGTTTTCGCCATTTTGCTCCTGCTCGAAACGAAATCCTTGTGTATTTGGAAATCCCGGGAAATCCTCTGGCAGGGATGGGATAAAGCTGGTAAATTGGAATTGGTCTATATTTTTGTAAAAAGCTCCCAAGGATATGACTCCGACATTTTGAAAGTAATGTTCGACCATCGCATCTATGTTCAGGGCTTCTGCCGGTCTCAATTCGGGATTCCCCAGGAGCAGCCGGAATGCATCGGCATCTTGGTTAATAAAAGGGACTACATCCGTAAAATTAGGCCGGGCATAGCTGAGCACTCCTGATAGCCGCACTGCCGTATAGGGCGCTAATTCATATTTTAAATGAAGGTTAGGCAGCCAAAAATGGAAATCATTGCCCCCGGAAATGGGGGAAGACTCTACATTAGTGCCAAACCTAAATACATCAAAAGCATCGTAGTTTACTTCGTTATACTCATACCTTGCACCTGCCAGCACCATCAATTTATTGAACTGTACCCTCCCCATCACGTAAGCCGCGTAGATGTTTTCTTCGGCTTCGTAGGTGTCATTCAGTGATAAACGCCGTGCATCCCAGGCCAAGTCAGATCCATCGAGTAACCTGCGATTATCCCCTATAAACTGCTGCAAAGAACTTTGACTGATCAAGGGGCCAAAGCGATAATCGCCATACAAAAAATCGGTCGGTTCTTTCCCGGAGAGTGCCCGCAAGAAGATCTCCCCTTCATCTCGCAATCCATTGGGATCATTGTAACGGAATACCTGGTTATCCCGGAATTTATCATTGGACTGGGTCCGGTATTTGCCGCCAAACTTTAAAAATCCTTGGTGCCCCCGGTACCGGAGGTGCCTGGTAACATCCAATTTACCTACCAAATTGGTAGCATCTATGGACACAAAGTCTTCTTCATACCTTCGAAGTTCACTGAAGAGAAAAGGATCATAAATACTTTGATCATTTGTAGAGAGACGGAAATTTGGTTCTTCCCCGTAGACTCCCATCGGGTTATCAGCAATAATGGTAATGTCAACGTCTTCATCATTGGAAAAGTCTGCCCGGTCAGAGTTGAACGTAAGATCCGAGACCGTGTAAAAAGCAGTCCAGTCGATATCCCAACTACCATAAGTATGAGTACCTTGTAAGTTAAAGCTGTGATTCTCTTTGAGCTCGTCGAAAATATTGATATCACGCCTTACACGGGCGCCATCACCGGCAATAGAATCTAGGGTGAAATAGATGGCTCCCCGGCTTTGGTCAGTATCGAAACGCAGCCGATTCCGCGCGTCAACGTCTTGACGCCGGTTATACATATAATTGAATATGAACGTATTGCTTTTATCCAGTTCGTAATCTAAGGTGAAGGTAGCCCCGATGCGCTCGCGTTCATTTTCCGTATGCCGGTACTGGTACTGGTCTAGCACAAATCGTTCATCGCCGGTAAGGCGTATGGTCAATTCACGTGGCGACCATACCCCTTCCGTACGATGTTCCGAGTTATTCGAGTTATAAATGCTGCCTCCTAAGATGACTCCTAATTTGCCATCGCTGGCCGGGTCATCCCCGGTAAAAAAGCGCTTATCGAGCCTAAGCCTACCCGTGAGATTGAGGTCATCCGATATCTCGTTATATCCCACTCCGGCATCAGCTCTTACCCCTAGGTCCAGGCTTTTAGCTACAGGAGTTTTTAAGTTTACTGTTCCGCCGATCGCGTCACCGTCCATATCGGGGGTAGGTACTTTCGTGACTTCCATAGAGCCCAGTTGATCTGCTGAAATGAGGTCTAATGACTCCGTACGCGCGCCACTTTGCTGTACACTCGGGATTTGCTCACCATTGACCTGCACGGTGGTAAAGTTGGGTGGAGTCCCCCTTATACTTATGACGGAGCCCTCGCCCTTATCTCTCTGTATGTTGATGCCGGGTACCCTTTGAAGTGCCTCGGCCACATTTAAGTCAGGGAACCGTCCAATGAGGTCCGCCGAAACCACGTTTTTGATATTATCTGACGTACGCTGCTGGTTTAAGGCTTTTTGGGCTCCTTCTATACTGCCTCGCACCACGATGTTTTGTAAGCTCTCAATTTTTGTATCCAGCTCAATATTGCCGAGTTCTATTTGGGTAGCGTTTACATCTACTTCCACTCTTTTAGCTTCAAAACCAATAAAACTAATGTTAAGAACGAGTTTATCTCCTGTTATACTTCTAATAACAAAATTACCATTGACATCCGTAGCGGTTCCTGTTAAACCCGCTCCTACCACCACTGAAGCACCCACTAGGCCCTCGCCCGTATCTGCATCTAGTACCCTACCTTGGATCACGCTGATCTCTTGCGCTTCCAGCCGCAGAGGCATCCAGGCTAAGGAGGTGAACAAAATCAATATTGCTATTCTTTTCATCGTATGGGATTCAGACTAATTCAATCAATATCAAAAGAAGAATAAGCATTAATAAGGCGAAGAGGATCTCCCTGGCCTGGTACCTCCTGAGTTTTCTCTCTTTGGAGACCTTTTTAAGCTTCATAGTCATCAAAAGTTAGTATTGATCTTCGTGCCGAAGTTGGGTATAAACGCCCCGGGACAGGCGGTAAAATTGTTTCAATTATCCTGTACAAATGTTACTTATGGCCTATATGAGCAGTTTAGAGGGTTTCCCAGGAGAATTTATTGGTTAATTGAACTACCAACCTGTGAATCCAAGAGTGTATAACTAGTGTCGTGTCAAGCCCCAATTGACGTGTAGGATTAAACAATGAACTCTATTTGCCAAGTTGGGAAGTTCTCGACAAGTTAGCAATAGGCAAAAGGCAGTAAGCAAAATAGGGGGTTGCCGACTGTTTACTGCCGATTGCCGACTTTGGGAACGAGACCGAAAAAAATAGCTTGAACGTCATTTGAGCCTTGACGAGGCAGTAGTGATCCATAAGATCCTTTGAGATTTGTTTTAGGTGAGCTCCACTTGCATACCTTCACCTGGCAGATCATTTCATCTTAGACCTGGCATTAAAAGATAAACGAGGCTGTTACTCCAGGGTATCCTCCCTATGACTAAAGGTATCGATAGAATACTAGGACAGATCAATCCGTTCCTACGTGAAAAATATGGAGGTAAAACTAGGGTATTCCTCAATTAATAAACTCAGCGGGCGGCTCTAGGTCCTCGTCTTCCAGCCATGACTTGGAAATGCGATCTATTTTTTGGAAGAGTAAAAAAGCCCTGAAATATCCACTGAAGTGAACCTTATTACCTTTTTTAAACTTGTCCTTAAACTCCTTAAATAGAGAGGTCATTTTGTCTTACATTTTGTAATCGGAGAAGTGCTTGTCAACAGGGTAAAGAAAAAAGATAACTCGGAAAAGGGCTTTCAATAATGTAGCATTTTCCATCAAAAAATAATCACATACTGTAACTCTCAGTATGTCAAACCATAAACTTTCAAAAATGGATCTTTTTCAATAACTACGCTTCGTAACTGCCTAAGGCAAAGTTATTCTCTAAACCCCAGTTCCGATTTAAAATCATTGTCACCCAGGCTTAAAATGGGTTTTGAATAATTTCACAGTTTTTAAACCGGGCAGTAGCTTACGTTCTACGACAAAGAAGATTCCGGCTCTCCCAATGAGCCCGTTCACAACCACCGGCGGGGAATGACGGTCATTTTTTAATCGAGTCCAGGTTCTAAAGTTTGGGCTGGAAGGTATGAAAGGGGGATCTATGTTAAATGGCATTAAACTATTTTTCGCCCCTGTTCTTAAAGTAGGCAGTAGGCCATAAACAATGGGCAAGTCTATATTTCGCCTGCTGCCCTTGACCTGTTGTCAAATGGTCTAGGGTTTCCTACGATTGTAAATATAATTTATCATGTGCCTAATACATCATTTGAGGCTTGACTGGCACTACCAGGTAGAGTTTTTGAGGCGTTGTACCGCTCTCATCACATCTTTTTGACTGATCTGTCCCACGAGCTTTCCATCTTTTAAGACCGGGAACCGACGTAATTTCATGTTGAGGAACATCTGCGCTACCTCGAAAATGTTCATTTCCGGGTGTACTGTTTTTACCTCCGTAGACATATGCTCACTGACTTTGCCTGCAAGGCTTGGAGTGTTATTGTACTTCCCTCTTACCACCTCTTTGAGACAATCTCCCTCGGAGATTACTCCCACTAATTCGTGATTGGGATCCACCACCGGCGCCCCGGCAATTTTTTTCTCCAAGAGGATCTTGATCACTTCATCCATCGTTTGGTCCGGCTGGAAGGTGACCAATCTACGGGTCATGTAATCTCCTACCGATACTTCTTGTATCGCGGTTTTTGTTTCTTTTACCTGTCTAACCCCTTGAAAACTCTTTACCATTTATTTTTTCTTTTTGAGAATGTAAAATATAACGATTTTTTGGTAAGGATCAAAACGAAACCAGGGTAAGTATTCACTTTCGGTTAGCGATAAACTTCATTTGTATTTTCTTTATGGCTTTAAAGGTAGTTCCACTATTGTCATGATGTATTCAAAGGTATTATCTCCTAGTCTGCTCAAACCAGCAGTAAATAGTGCTATCGTTGTTCGCAGGCGGTTGATCGTGGATTGCATAGAGACATGAATCAAAGACCGATGACACCTCGGCTTAACATGAGGTTTAGAATACTTCCACAGTCTTTAAACTGGAGAGTAGCTTCTGTTCTACGACACAGCAGATTCCGGCTCTCCCAATGAGCCCTCCCACAACCACCGGCACAGAATGCCGGTCATTTTTTAATCGAATCCAGGTTTTTACGATCGAAGCTAATTTTCAAGGACGCCCCGGAAAGGTATGGACATAAAAAAAGCGATCGTTATTCAACAGATCGCTTTCAGTTTTGGGATTTAAGTATGTATTAGTTGATCACTTCAACATTAACAGCATTTAAGCCCTTTCTACCTTGTTCTACTTCATATTGAACTTGGTCGTTTTCCCGGATTTCATCGATCAGCCCACTCTGGTGCACAAAGATATCCTCTCCACCTTCTTCTGGTTTGATAAACCCAAAGCCTTTGGTGTTGTTAAAAAATTTTACTGTTCCTTTTTTCATTGTTTTATTGGTATTAGTTATTAATCTTTATTGCGGCTGCACCACAAATAAATTCATTCGTTGGTTTTTGGTTTTCAATAAAACCAAAAGGCATGGAACCCGTCACATTGCATGTGGCGTATGTTACTGGGGATAAGATTAACTGGCATTTACTCTTGTAAGTAGTAGAGATGATCTTAGTTAAGCAATAAGTGTAACTCTTACGAATTAAGCATTCAAAATCAAACAAACTAGGAAATCCATTATCACTGGAAACAAGCTCTTTCACTGGTTTCCTTTTTCCCCAATTCTTAATACAATTCACGTCCCCTGCCCTGTCAAAAATTTAATCATTCTTACATTCGACAGAGGACCAAAGTTTAGATGACACACCTCTCAAACCGGGGAGAATAGCGTGCCCTAGACGGTAGGCTACTGTTCCAATGTGCTGCAAAGTTAACTGAATAAATAATAAAACCTAATGAAAAGTAGCTCGTGAATTACACGCTGCTAGCCATACCGGGCAGTTTTTACGCTTTACTAGCAATATCTTGGCACAGTTAGGTCGCTAATTACCTGTAAAGTACGTAGTCAATACCGGCGAATTAAATATATTTGCAGACGATTAGAGAATCAATCACAATTTTGCATGAGACTGTTCCAGTTGGCAAGAAAACTCGAAGTTACTCCCGAATCGATCATAGCGCTTTTAGCTGATCATGAAATTGCCATAGAAAATAAATCAAATATTAAATTGGCAGAAGGCCAAGTCGCTCTTGTTCTTGAGCACTTCTCAAAAACAGATGTTTTTGGGGAAAAATTAGAGCCCTCGCCCGGGGAAGAGGCTGCGCAACCGCCGGTAACCAGTGAGTTCTCTCCTCTCGCCGAAGAGGAAGAGATCGTGTCATCGCCTCAAATCGTTCTCGAGGAAGAGAAAAGCGAGATAGCGTTAGAAGAATCACCCCTAGACATGCCTACCGTGACGAAGGAAGAACAGAAAGAAGTAGAGGTAATACGGGTCAAAAAGATCAAGCTATCCGGCCCTAAAGTGCTTGGTAAGATCGAATTGCCTGAGCCTGTAAAAAAAGAGAGGACCATCAAAGAAAACCAAGAAGCGCTAGGCCCTAAGAGAGAACGTAACCGGTACAGGAACCGCGACCGGTGGTCAAGGGGAAATCGCCGGGAAACCCTTGAACAAAAAAGACAAAGAGAGGCCCGGGAAAAGGCAAAAACAAAGAAACACGAAGAACGAGTAAAGAAGGAAAAAAGAAAGAAGTTCTACAAAGAACACATACAGGCGTCGCCTGTACCTCGCCAGAATAAAAAACGAATCAAAAAAGCAGGAGATAAGACCAACCCCATCGCAAAAAGAGAGGTGGCCAAACCTAAAAATCCCCTAAAACGCCTTTGGTTATGGCTTAATGGAGAGTATGACAGGTATTAACACTGCTTACTTCGTTTAAAATAGCACACTGAGCACAGGAAGATCCACGTGGTTTATTATTCTTTCCGTCAGGCTGCCTTTGGTACCATGGGTTACCATAGCGATCAAACTTCCATGGGTTTCAACAAACGTCACCAGGCCCTTCTCAAAGTCAAAAGCATTATAGACCCATGTCCCGGCAATCACGCCCTCCTGCCCTACTGCAGAGGTATATTTCTCCATTCGAGCTTCTATATCCACGGTTTCTGTGAAATTGCCCGGCGTATTGATGAACACCATATGAATTTTCACACCTAATGCCAGCGCAAAGTCAACCACCTTTTTGAATCCTTGTAGGGTATCTTGCTCGAATTCCGAGCTAAAGACAATGGCATCCATAGGCAAGAAAGGCTTATCCCCTTTTACCACCATCACCGGCACAGGTGAGGTCCGCACCACGCGCTGGGTATTTGAACCAATAAACCATTCCGTAAGCCCACTGGAACCATGTGAGCCCATCACTACGAAATCGCAGTTGAAGTTTTTGACGTGCTCTATGATATACTTGTAATTGCAATTGTAAAAGACAAACTTTTTTGATGAAATTCCCTCGGCTGCCGCTTTATTCACCCTCACATCCAATTGATCATTGATCTCTTTCACCTTAGCGGTAACATCGGGGTACATATTATTTTGACCGGTTTCCACTAGGTTCACCCAATCCACAGGAATGTCTACCAGGTGGATGAAATGTACCTCGGCCTGGTCTTTTTTGGCCAGTTCAAAAGCCACCTCGGCGGCACGGTCGGCGCATGCTGAAAAATCCGTTGGGACGAGTATCTTTTTCATGATCGTATTTTTTAATTCCAAAGGATCTTACTCACCTTTTAAAACGCCCGGTTGATAGTTTTGAAGGATCGGGAGGTATACTACCCATAGGTTGGTGGGAAGACCCATATTCATTGTCCAACCGGTAAATAAATCAAATGAATATTTCAAATTTTCGTCATGATGAGGGTCAATGCTCCTTTTGACTATCATCATTGGGCGGAAAGGTGCCACTGGGTAATTTCAACGCGTATTTGAATATCCCCAAACCATGGACCACTCTTCTGCCCAGCTCAAAAAAAAGAAGTCATTTGAACCAAAAGCCATAAAGCCCGACTAAGACACAGGTAATAAATAAACCTATGCGTGACATTCTATTTGTGACAACTTTCCTCACCGCCTTTTTGGCCGGTGAGGTCCTTGGCCAAGATGCTAGGGAGATCGTTCGCCGGGCAGATGAAAAACGCCGGGGAAATACGGCCCGTACTACGATGACCATTACCATTATCCGGCCCACTTGGAGCCGGGAAATGGAAGTAAAGACCTGGTCAAAAGATACAGACTACTCGCTTATATTGATCACTTCGCCGGCAAGGGACAAGGGCACCGTCTTTTTGAAACGTAAAAAAGAAATATGGAATTGGGTACCCTCCATAGAGCGCAACATCAAACTTCCTCCCTCGATGATGATGCAGTCGTGGATGGGGTCAGACTTTACCAACGACGACCTGATCAAAGAATCATCGATCATCGATGATTATACACACCGGTTCGTGGGCGACTCTGTCATCCTGGGGCGTGAAACTCACAAAATAGAATTGATCCCCAAACCGGAGGCCCCTGTAGTATGGGGCAAGGTATACAGTTGGATCAGCAAAGAGGATTACTTGGAGCTTAGGACTGAACTTTACGATGAAGACGGCTACCTGGTAAATGAAGTGGTATTTGGAGATATCCGGTCACTGGGAGGAAGAATGCTTCCCACCAAGATGGAATACATCCCGGCCGACCAGCAAGGCAACAAAACCTTGGTAGAGTACCACGAGGTAGAATATGATATACCTATTATGGCTTCATTTTTTTCAATGCAGAATATGAAACGGGTAAAATAGGCTCGTCTTAAACTGCATTCAAGGTTATGATTTCAATATGAGTAGGCAGCATTTTCAGTACAGGAATGATCGGTAAAAATGATATTTAAACTAGCATGGCGCAATACCTGGCGGAATCGCCGTAGGACATACATTACTATGGCTTCCATTGTATTTGCCGTGTTATTGGCCATTTTGCTCAACTCGGTAAAAGAAGGCATCCTGTTTAGGATGCAAGAAAACGTGGTATCCGTCTATACCGGGGCCATACAGGTGCACAAGAAAGGATATTGGGAGGAGCAGACATTGGACAATACGATGGCCCATGATTCTACTGTTATGAATGCATTGTTAGCGCATACAAGTGTTCAAGAAGTAGTAGGTAGGCTGGAATCGTTTATGTTGGCCGCATCCGGAACGTATACTAAGGCCAGCATGGTAGTAGGAATAGAGCCGGAAAAAGAGCACCTGGTCACATCACTGGACAAAAAAGTGATCTCTGGCACCTATATCCATAAGGACGATGAAGGCGTGATGATCTCCGAGGGCTTAGCAGAATACCTCAAACTGGCCGTGGGAGATACTTTGGTATTGATCGGGCAAGGGTATCGTGGGGTAAGCGCTGCCGGCAAATACCCCATTAAAGCGCTCGTACGTTTTGCCAGTCCCGAACTTAACCGGCGCATGGTGTACCTTCCACTGCGGCAGGCACAGTATCTTTTTGGCGCCGAGGACAGGATGACAGCACTGGTGCTGGATATCGATAACATTAACGATACCGACCGGGTAGAAAGGGGATTGCAACAAGCTGTAGATGCCCGTTACGAGGTCTTGGGCTGGAAAACTCTCATGCCCGGGCTGCACCAGGTCATTGAAGGAGAGCGAGCGGAGAATGTCATTTTCTTATTCGTACTCTATTTGTTGATCGCCTTCGGGATATTTGGTACAGTTTTGATGATGACCCTTGAACGGCAGTATGAATTTGGCGTACTCATGGCAATAGGTATGAAAAGGCTCCGGTTATCATCAGTGGTCGTTCTTGAAAACATCATGATCTCCACACTAGGAGCTCTCTTGGGTACAATATTAAGCATCCCGGTAGTAGGTTATTTCTATAAATTCCCTATCCAGATCACGGGAGAGCTTAGGGAGACATATGAAAAATTTGGGTTTGAACCTACCTTCTATTTTTCAATAGAACCATGGATATTTTACAGCCAAGCCATAGTAGTGCTGTGTATTGCGCTGGTGCTATCCGTTTTCCCTGTATTCAAAATTGGCCGGCTGGAACCGGTAAGAGCTATGAGGGACTGAAGGGAGGATCGTCAATATGATTCGTGGACTGAAGGACACCAAAAACTAAAAAAAATGTTACTGGCAATCGCTTGGAAAAACATTTGGAGAAATAAGACCAGGAGCCTAGTGGTAATCACCGCGGTAATGCTGGGCCTTTGGGCCGGGGCCTTTATCCTGGCCTATGTATTTGGCATGATCAACCAGCGCCTGGAAGATGCCATTGGGAACGAGATCTCCCATCTTCAATTGCACCACGAGGAATTCTATAAAGACTATGCCCCAAAGTTTTACTTGGAGAATGGTGAAAAAGTACTCGAAGGCTTAGATTCTAACCCCCGCGTAAAAGCCTCCACGGGTAGGGTACTTACTTATGGTATGGTGGGGTCTGCCGCCAATAGCACTGGGGGTAAATTTATCGGGATTGACCCCACCCGAGAAGACCAGGTCACACAACTCTCCACTAAGCTTACAGAGGGGGAATACTTACAGCGTTCTGACAAAAACAAGATCTTGATCGGGAAAAAACTAGCCGATAAATTAAAGGTAAAACTTCGATCTAAGATCGTACTTACTTTTCAAGACATCAATGGTGATATAGTGGCAGGGGCTTTTCGTATCAAAGGTATTTTTAGAAGCTACAATACCGCGCTGGAAGAGAACAATCTTTATGCCTTGGACCAGGACCTGTCGCGCTTACTGAATGCGCAACATCAAGTTCATGAAATAGCTGTGCTCCTACAGGATGAGGAGCAGGTGGATGAATACGCCAGGGACCTTAGCCAGCAATATCCCACAGCACGTGTAGAAAGTTGGAAAGAGATCTCACCGGAGCTTGGCCTCATGGTAGAATCCCTGGATCAGTACATGATGATCTTTTTCGTGATCATCCTGCTGGCGCTCTCTTTTGGTATTGTAAATACAATGCTCATGGCCGTACTTGAACGTGTGAGGGAGATCGGAATGCTTATGGCTATTGGAATGAATAAAGTAAGGCTTTTTGGCATGATCGCGTTCGAAACCATTTTTATGGTCTTGATCGCTACTCCCTTAGGGCTGCTGCTTGCCTACCTTACCATATATTGGTTTGGAATGAACGGGCTTGATCTTTCAGGGCTTTACCAAGAAGGGTATGCCGCTTATGGTTTCAAGTCGATCATCTATCCGCAGTTAGACGCTATGTATTACTACAGGATCATGCTGCTGGTAGGGATCACCGCTTTGTTGGCTTCCATTTACCCAGCGATCACTGCACTACGCCTTGACCCCGTAAAAGCCATACGAAAAATTTAAAATTATGGAAGGACATAAAGATCGTGTCATACGTACCGAGGGTTTATTCAAAGTTTATGACGACGGGGCGGTGTCTTTGAAAGCCGTTAACGACGTGAGTTTGAGCATAGAAAAAGGGGAGTTTACCGCACTGGTAGGTCCGTCAGGCTCTGGGAAAACTACACTTTTAAACTTGATCGGGGGGCTGGACACTCCCACTGCCGGCAAAGTATGGGTGCATGAAAAAGATATTTCCGGGCTGAAAAAGAACCAATTGATTGATTTCAGGCTGTACAATATCGGTTTTGTTTTCCAGGCCTATAACCTGGTGCCGGTGCTTACGGCTAGGGAAAATATTGAATTTGTCATGCTGTTACAAAAGGTGGGCAAAGAAGAGCGCAATCGTAGGGTAGACCAGTTATTGGGTGAGATCGGGCTACAGGATAAAGCCGGCAAGCGGCCCGCAGAGTTATCCGGGGGTCAACAGCAGCGAGTGGCGGTTGCCAGGGCATTGGCCTCAAAGCCCCAGTTCGTACTAGCGGACGAGCCAACGGCTAACCTCGACTCTAAAACCGCCGAAAACTTACTGGATATGATGGCGAAACTCAACATGGATGAGGGCATGACCTTCTTATTTTCCACCCATGATCAGCGGGTGATCGACCGGGCGAAAAGGGTGATCACGCTAGTGGATGGCAGTATTGTTTCAGATGTCACCCGTGAGAAAACAACAATTGAAGCTTAGGACAAAGACCCGATCTTGTGGGGTTAACATGGGGCCGTTGGGTACCAAACTACTTTTGTCGTTCTTATTGGCAGTATCTTTTTTTCACCTATTCGCTCAAAAAGATTCTCTTGAAAGCCATGTGGATCCCAAAGGCTATGCAAATGACCCAGGCCAAGCCGTAACTGGCCAAGATGAAATAAACAATACAAGCAGCAAGAAGTCACAGCTCAATGGCTACCTGAAAAACATGGTGACGTTAAACATTACCAATGATTCAGTAACGCTTGACAATCTAATTCATAACCGGCTGAATTATAGGTGGTTTTACAATGAAAACTTAACTATTTATTTAGAAGTAAGAAATAGGCTATTTGCCGGTGACCTGGTGAGGACAGTTCCCGGTTATGATGATGCCGTTGACTTAAACAACGACTATTTAGACCTTTCTGTACAGGGGCCCGAGGGCAGGTCATGGCTTCTCCAGTCCATGATCGACCGCGCCTTTCTAGAATGGTATACGGGTGACTGGGAGGTGCGCATAGGGCGCCAGCGCATTAACTGGGGCATGAACTTGGTCTGGAACCCTAACGACCTGTTTAATGCGTACTCATTCTTTGATTTTGATTACGAAGAGCGCCCCGGTAGCGATGCCATCAGGATCAAACGGTATACTGGTTTTGCCTCTAGTATAGAGGTGGCCGGGAATATCCATGATGATTTTGACGAGGTGGTACTTGCCGGGATGTGGAAGATCAATAAATGGGGGTACGACCTCCAATTTCTTGCCGGAAAAGCCCGGGAGGATATCACCATCGGTTTGGGCTGGGCAGGTAATCTTAAAGATGCTGGCTTCAAGGGAGAAGTGACCTGGTTTTATCCCTATACCAATAGCGACCGGTTGTCTCCCACCCTGTTATCTTCGATATCCATTGACTACTCTTTCGAAAACTCCCTTTACCTGCAAGGGTCCGTATTGTTTAATTCGGTGGGTTCCGATGCAGAATTCCTCGACGGGTTAAGTTTTAGCAACACGGGGCAGCTCACCGCCAGGGATCTTTCCCCTTTTGAGTACTCCACATTACTGCAAGTAAATTATGCCTTCCATCCGCTGGTCAGCGGCGGCTTATCCACGATTTACTATCCCGGCCGGCGCAATGCGCTATTCCTTAACCCGGGGTTTACTTTTTCTGTAAAACCGAATATAGATCTAGACTTTATCGGTCAAGTATATTTTGACAAACTAGCCGGTGAATACCAGGCATTGGCACGGCTTATTTATACCCGGGTAAAATGGAGCTTCTGACTATTCCTTATGAGTTGTATAGAGTAGTCGGTTTTGAGTTTAGTTACCAATGTGGTCAATTGTTTAACCGCTGAGAAAGCAAAGAAGGCCGCTGAGGGCCCCGGAGATCGCCCAACGCCACTGGCCTAGGACAAGTTGTTACTCTTTGGGGTTGGTTTACATTAGTATAGAATGTTCCTAGTTCTACCTTTTCACATTCAATTATTGGATAGACAGGGATTTAACGAAAAATGGCCCGTTGGTATCCTCTTCAAAGACGAAAAAAACCTTCTTTATCGTCATTCCTGCCGCCCTTGCCGGGTGAGCGATGCACGCGAGCAGGAACCTGCTGTGTCGCTGGACGTGAACCCTTTTTTGAGTGTACTGGGTTTTCGTTTCACGACTTCGCAGATTCCTTGTCACGCCTGGCCCAACGCACAGGCTGCAAGGAATGACGAGGGTAGAAAGTAAGGAATGACGTTCTTAGGTACTGCTGGCCTTACATAACGGTTTCCAAGCCAAGGTCATTGATTCACCGGGGTCACGGCAAATATACCGGGATCATCGGCATTACTATTGGCGTTAATTTCGTCCTGGGCAATTAAGAATCGTTCAGGTTGCTGGGTAGCCTCCGGGGTATTCAAGGGGATGGGCACCGCGATGTCCTGGTCGCTCCTTCTCAGCCTGCGGGCATCATTAAAAGGGATGAACTGGCCATAACCTGTGACATAACGTTCTTCTATGATCTCCCTGAGCAGTGCCCGAGTTGGATCTATGTTACCTGTATTTTCAAGGCCCCCGGGTTCAAAATCTGCGGCTTCATAGGCTTCGTATAGCAGGCTATCAGAATCCTCGATAAGGGGGAATGCCGCCCCGGAATTTAGAAAGTTTCGAATAGCATTCAAATGGACTAACCCTTCGTCAAAGGAAACGGTCCGGGCGGCGGTCTCGGCAAGGATCAGGAGATTTTCTTCGTAAAGGACCAAAGGCATAGGGGCAGTTTGCGCGGCTACTCCTTGCTCCCCCGTGGCCCTTCCGCCTTCTATGTAGTAATAGTTTGCCCGTGCCTCCTCGTAGGTTTTAGTATTGTTCCTGGATGCGCCGGAAGTCACATCCAGCATGCCTTCGAGGAAACTTCCCGAGCTGGTCATAAAATCACCCCGGTTAGAAATGAAGGTATTTAACAAATTACTATCGCCCTCTCCCACTACTCCTAGCGGAACATACTTCATGGAGTTAGCGCCGGATGAAACCCCATTTTGCGCGGCAGCATAGGCCAGGTCATATTGTTTAGTATGCAGATGGTATCGCGCCTTCAACGTATATGCCACTTCTGTCCATTGTTCGGCGTTACCTTGAAAGAAGATGTCCTCGTCCAGTTCCCGGCCCGGTGCGGCATTCTGTAAGTCAATGATAGCCTCATCAAGCAGATCTTGCAGGGCGTCGTACACCTGGCGTTGGCCGTCAAATTCAGGGTCAGGGAATTGTTCGTCATTAGCCGCTTGAAAATAAGGAATATCACCAAAGATCGCCGCGGCGGTGCCTACAGCATGAGCTTCTATGATTTTTGTAATCCCTTGGAACAACCGATCCCCCGGCAGTCCTTCTTTGATCAAACTTCCCTGCTTTAAAACTCCCACATAGATAGCTTCCCATGTATCATTGGTCTCGGCAGCATTTATATTGTATTCATAAAGGCTTTGGTACAGCTGCTCGCTGCCTATGTATTGACCGCTCCACATCCCGGATATGCGTTGGACATGGCTTACTTGTATGGTGATGTTAGCCAGCTCCATCCCCTTGAGTAGCAACTCGGGCCTGACGTTTGTCGGCTCATTGGGATTTTCATTGATATCATCCACTAGGTCCTGGCAAGAAGTAAGGACGAGTACGAATAGTAGTACAAAGTTTCTTATAAAAGACATAATAATTTCTTTAGTAATTTATCTTGACAGAGAATAGAAATGACCGGGTGCTGGGGTTGGTGAAATAATCGATCCCAAACCCGTTGCCCACACCGAATTGGTTGATCTCCGGGTCGATCCCTTCGACATCCGTAATGAGAGCAAGGTTTCGGCCGGTCAGGACAAAGTCAATAGAATTCAGCTTGGTCATATTCCTAAACCCTTCTGAATTCAACGTGTAGCTTAGAGATACCTCTCGAAGGCGTGTCCAACTGCCGTCTGTTACGGCAAATTCGTTGATCACACCGTCTCCAAAGCCACCGCCTCTCGAGGTGTACCAGTCCTCATCTAACAATACATCGCCCCCTCCGAAATTGGCCACGTTCCCTCGCACCGTGGTGCCTGCTTCAAACTGATCTCCTCGCACGTTGACCAGGTCTTGTGTGAGGTTCACCTCTCTACCTACATCTTCATAGGTACCAAAGTCATACAAGACAAAACGTGTTCTCTCGGCAAAGTCAGCGCCTTGATAGGTTTCAAAAAGTACGTTCAACGAAAGGTTTTTGAAAGTCGCTCTAAAACCTAAAGCTCCTCTCCAGTCGGGGTTGGGGTCACCGATCACGCCTTGGGTGCTGGCAAGTTGTGGAAACCCGTTGGCGTCAAGTACAAAATCGCCGTTGTCATCACGTATCGCCCGGGTACCCCAAAGCACCCCGAGTTGTTCACCCTCCACAGCGCGTGAGCTGATCGACTGTCCCGTCAGGTCTACGGATTCCACCCCGGTAAGGCTGGTGACTTCATTTCTATTGGTATTAAAATTACCATAAAGATTGAGCGCTACAGCTCCTCCTCTTAGTATGGCATAATCTATATCTGCTTCAAAACCCCTGTTTTCCATAGATGCCGCATTGGAATATTGGTTATTGAAACCCGAGCTGGGTGAAAAACTCACGTCGAATAAAATATCCTCGATGCGATTTTGGTAATAAGTAGCCCCCAGCGACAGCCGGTCATCAAAAAACCTAAGATCTGTTCCTAGTTCCCACTCCGTTTTTATCTCGGGCTGTAGATCGGGGTTCCCCTTATCATCGTTGAATCGATAGCCTCCTCCAAAAAACAATATGTCCAATGGATCGTCATAAGCATTGTAGCTGAAGGTTTCATAGGTGGTTTCGAAACGGTGAGGGTCTGGCTGTACCCCTACCTGCCCCCAAGACGCACGCAACTTCCCAAAAGATAGGACATCACTTCCCCCTAACCCAGCGAGCTCGGTAAATTGCCAAGCAGCATCTACGGAAGGATAGAAAAAATTATCAGAGATAGTAGACGCCGCCTCTAACGCCCCGGAAGCGTTTACAAAAACTTGTGAGAACAGGTCAAACGAGATCACCCCGTAAAGACGGTTGGACCTAATGTTCCGGGTAGTATTCTCAACCGTAGTGCTAGCATTATCAGGAGTAAGGACAAAATTCAGCAGGTCATCTTCAGCATCTGCCAAAAAGTTTTGTGCTGACCCATAAAAGACGGTTCGTTTTCTATCATTGATGTTCCAGCCTAGGGTGTAAATAGAGTTTATATTATCCGTCAATTTTGCTTTCGCCCTGGCGATCGCGTCAAAATTCACCTCGGTTTCAGTAAACGTCTCTCGTTCGTAAAGCCCCACCACCCGGTCTCCCCCGGCAGAATTTACGGGAAAGTAGTAGTTCCTTTCATCGGTGTAAGAATCTACACCCGCTCTTAGTGTGATATCAAACCACTCTTTAGGAACTATGTTCAATTCAGGGGAGATCGTGAAGCGATTGACCCGCGTGTCGTTTATTTGATCGTTAATGGTCCAAAGTGGGTTGTTATAGGTAGGATTCGGTGAATTCGCCAAATACCTCCTGTAGCTCCGGTGCCTGTTCACGAAGGCCACACCGTCATCGTCAAAGTAAGTCCCTTTGTAATCGGAAATATCATAATCAGGGGGTGTTCTTAAAAGCCCTAAATACAAACCGGCCGTATTTGAGCTTTGTTGGATCCGGTTAGAGGTGGTCGCCACATAGGTTGCTTTTGTGGACATGCTTACAAATTCGTTGAAGAAAAATTGGTTGTTCAGCCGGATGGTGGTGCGCCGGTAATCGCTCTGCTTGATTATACCTTCTTGGTTAAGATCGCCCAGGCTAAAGAAGAAGGTGGATTTATCACCACCTCCTTGTAATGTCAGCGTATTCTCATAAAACCTGCCGGTTTGGAAAACCTCGTCGAAATTAGAATCCACAAATACATCTTGCGAATTCTTCTGGAGCATCGGGTAATAGCGTGTACCGTCTTCAGCCTCAAAAAACTCCCCACTGGTATCCACCTCATCCTCTCCCCCGGGCCTATCGGAGATTTTATCTCCCCACGACCTGGAATTGGTAGGGCTATACTGCCCGTTCCTACCTTGGCCAAAAGTGGTTTGCAACGGGTGCTTCCTATTGATCTCATCGATCGAATAGGTGAACCCGTAAGAAACTCTCAACGGCTGCGAGGTTCTTCCTTGTTTGGTGGTGATCACGATCACACCATTAGCCGCTCGCGAGCCCCAGAGCGCAGCGGCAGAAGCTCCTTTTAAGACCTGTACGGATGCGATATCGTTAGGATTAAGATCATTCAGGCGTGATTGCTGGGACACCCCCCCAGAGCGTGAGCTGCCTTCGCCATACAAGTTAGAGTTGCTGATCGGCACACCGTCCAGTATGATCAAGGGCTGGGTAGCGCCGGAGATGGTATTTGCCCCTCTTATTTGGATGGTAGAACCCGCCCCGGGATCTCCATTTGCCCGGGCAACACGGACCCCCGATGCTTTTCCCGCTAGGGCGTTGATGACCCCAGATTCTCCCGACCTCACTATGTCATCGGGGTTGATCACTGAACTGGTAGAGCCCAGCTTGTCTTTGTCTTGTTCAAAACCCAATGCGCTGACCACCACTTCCGACAACGTTTTTGCATCTTCCTCCAGTATAATATTGAATTCGGCTCGATTAGAAATCGATACTTCCTGGGTTTGGTAGCCTATGTAACTAAAAACCAAGGTGGTAGCATTATCAGGGGCCACCAGGCTAAAACGGCCGTCAACATCGGTTACTGTACCAAGGCTTGACCCTTTTACTACCACATTGACCCCGGGCAGCGGCTGGTTATCCGGTGAGGTCACACGCCCGGATAGCCTCTTTTGCTGCGCCTCGAAATGTAAAGCAGGATCAACGGTAAGATTGTCCAAGAGTACTTCCTCTTTACTGCTCTCAAAAGATTTGCCGGGTATTGCCCTGTTGTTGGTTTTTGAAATTTGTTTCTTTTTATCGTCTTTCGTAAAGATCACGTAAAAATCCTCCGACACTTTTTCATACTTCAGCCCGCAAGATTTCAAAACATAAGCCAACTCTTGTTCCAATGAAGGAAACGGATCATCGGTATCCAGTACCATATAGCCTGCCAATTCACTTTTGTACATAAATGACACTTTGTACTTGGCTTCCAATTTTTTAAGCATCTGTCCCAGGCTTAGCTTATTGAAACCTGGGGACCAAATAACAGGCTTTACACCATTTAAAGGAGTAGAGGCCATGACCTGCCCTACCCCGACGGAATACCAAAGGATAGGGACCAGTAACTGCATTAGTAAAACTCTCTTCATAGTAAGTATAGGTTTAAGATCAATTCATTAATTTGTAAAAACCACTACCCCATCTTGGCGCTCTACGCGAGCATTAAAGAGAAGGGATAGACCGTGAAGCAACTTTTGAATATCATCATTGGGAACAGTTCCGTTGACCTGTTGCCTGAGCATAGCTTCATCTTCCACTACTACTGAAAGGCCATAGGTGTGATTGAGTGTTTCGGCTATTTCTTCAAAGCTGGTATTCTCAAAAATCAGCTCGCCCCTTTTCCAGGAAGAATAGCGCGTCGGATTTACCTCTTTCTTTACAAAGTATGGCTTGGCATCACTTAACTCTACCAACTGCCCGGGAGACATGTTAATCTTTTTTACTTTCCTTCCGTCTTTCATATTGACCTGTATCTTACCCGTATCCAACACCACTCTTAGTTTGTTCTCCCGGGCTGAAAGATTGAACTCGGTGCCTAAGACGGCCACCTGCAGGCTATCTTGAACGTGAATGATAAATGGGGTGCCTCGCTGGAGGTGGGTCACCGAAAAGTATCCTTCTCCTTCCAGCCAAACTTCTCGCATGGAGGCGTTGCCTTTAAACTTGCCGTACCTGATCACGGAATTCCCGTTGAGTACAACTTCGGAACCATCCGGCAGGACGATATTCTGTGTTTCTCCAAAAGTGGTGCGGTACTCTATCGTATCACTCCAAGGCCGAAGAAAAACCACCAACGCTACGGATAATAATGCGACTGCGGCGATTGCCAAATACCATTTTTTTGGTTTTACCTTAGTTCGTGCAAGGTCTTTTTTACGGGTTAAAAGAGTGCCGGGCTCACTTTCCTGACCCAATGTGATCCTGCGATCTAAGGGTATTTCAAATAAAAACTGGTGATTTTTAGCCAAACTATGCTGGTCCTCGCTCATGCGCTGTTCTAAATAGGCCTGGCCCTCGTCAGTTTGAAACCACTGCAGGACCACCCGGGCCTCTTCCTTTGTGCATTCGTCATTTATGTATTTTTCCGCCAACAACTTCTTAGATTCCATGGATACTGATTGATTATAGTGTCAATACACACCAGCAGGTAAGAAGTATTACACGGTGAAGAAAAAAACAGTGGTCAACAAGCTGGCAGTCGCATGTTGATTGACAGGTAGGATACGTGATAAATTATGCTTTCGGTATTGGGAAGTACTCGATCCATGGTTCAGTCCATAGTATTAACTCGTGAGTTTTTGAGACAACCTACTCAAGACTCAGTACTCAATACCATTAAACGCCTTAGCCTTAAAGGAAATGCAGTGACATAATAAACTGCTGGGCTATTCCTTAAAGACGTTTCAAGGAATCACGGATTTGCTTAGTAGCCCGCTGGTACTGTACTTTCACCGTGTTAACGGAGATGTTCAACCGGGTAGCGACGGCAAGATTATCGAATCCTTTAAAAACCTTTAATTTAAAAATGACCCTTCTTTTTTGGGGGAGTTTGGCAATGGCTGCATCAAACTCCCTTTTATACATGTTCTTGTATAATTCGTCTTCGAGGTGATTACGCGCCTCTTGTTTTTGCGAAGAGATCTCGATATGCTTCAAGATCAAGGATTTATTGCTCCTGATCGCATTCAACACCTTATTCTTCAATACCGTAAACAAAAATCCGCCCATATCCTGTGAAGAATCCAAGGTTTCCCTTTTGGTCCAAAGGCTAACAAAAACATCTTGCAAAATATCAGCGGCCAATTCAGGGTCTTTCAAGTAACGAACCGCCATAAAGTATAGCCGCTTATGGTTTTGGTTGTAAATCTCTTCAAACGCTAGTGAGTCGCCCATTTTAAGCCGTTCGACAAGGGCGATCGCGGCCCCCTCACCTTCTTGAGAGGAGTATTCTTTTTCCATTGATTGCCGATCGAAAATAGGTTCCATTTTCACCCTTTTAGAAAAACAAATAAGCAACAGTGGCCAGGCCAGGTCATTACCGGGCAACTTAATAACCAATATTATTTGGTTAACACTGGATTAACTTACCAAATAATTCTGTTATATTCTATTATCACAATATATTTAATAATCAAAAGAAGGAAAACGCCATTAAAAACCTGGTTTACTTTTGATTAGGTCCCCCACAAAGAAGGATCGAGCGGTTATTACCCCTTCCTCAAGCTCCTTTTGAGGAGCTAGTTGGACCGCCTGGGGATGTAGAAATAGAAATATGCTAAGTCTTCATAAAATGACACTTTCTTATTAACTGGGGATAGGTGTTACTCACTCGACAAGTTAAATGTCCAGAAATGCTTGATATTGAAGTAGTTTGGGCTTGGAGTAGAATCCTAATGCATGATCCGGGTTAAAGTTAATAGCTATCGCTTACCACGAGATCAAGAGGTATTTTTATGATCTTTTTAAAGTCTTCACCAGATTCCAACATATCTTCATCCTCCTCCTCGTAATGCCACCTCACTTTTACGTCAGATCTTTCCCTGATATTTTCGAGTTTTCGAAACACCTCGACCAAGCATTTGGAAGAACTCGTATTAAAATATTCCAGGTTAATGGTGAGTACGGTTTTACTTGCCGGTTTTTTCAAATAGTCATCCAACCATCCCATAAGGGGCCGGTAAAATTCAATGGAATTTTCAGGAATAGACCTGCCGGATATCTGGAATTCACCAGAGTCTTTATCAAATGACAGTTTAGGAGTTTTTGGAGTAGGTTTTAGTGTGTAGTTTCCCATGGCTTACGGTTATCAATCATTCACCAACTACGATTTCAAGCGTAAAGAAAGCAATTTTTTCATCAACTTTATCACAGCGGTATACTAAGTCTTCCTCCGATTTTTTGGCCAGGTCTATGAATCCAAGTCCCGCCCCACCGCTTTCAGAAGCTTCACCGTAGGAGAGTATCCCACGGTACAGCTCGCGCAATTGATTCTTAGTTAATGAATTGACCATTTTTATCCTTGCTTCAACACCGTTGAAGTCCTTTCTCATCAAGAAGTTCCCGGTATAAATATGATAGGCATGAGCATCTTTATTTATGCAAACAAAAACATCAGTCAATCCCTCTAGTGCACAAGCATCGCAGATGTAGTCGTGTAAGTTTTGAAGACTTTCGATGATAACACTAAATATCTTTTTCCTGGCTTTCTTGGTAGGCACCTCAACTGCCAATACATGTTCCACATGTTCCAGGATCAAGTCAAAGTTTTCCTTTGACAACTCTCCAAGATGTCCATAAATATGCTGTCCTTTTCTCAACAGCCCTATATAGGCATTTTTTATGTCAAACACATGAGTATACATATTACATTTTCACAATTAAATATAATGAAAAGGTCAGAAATATCACTATCTAGTCATTGATTATTAGGCAATTAAGTTATTTCAAGTTACAAACATAAATAATTTACTGGAATGCCAAGGCATAGATCGAGCAACAAAAGACGGGCTTTGCGTGTATTTGAAATATAAGGCGAATAATATTAGGTTTGTGGGATTTACTGAATCAAACCAATATGACCTTTTTAATCGTCACACTTTCATACCTGGCCATCTTGGTCGGCATTATTATATTCAAAAGCAGGACTGTTAAGACCGAGGAAGATTTTGTGGTCGCTGGCCGAGGTGTACCCGTGTACTTGCTTGTAGGCACACTCGTCTGCACCTGGATCGGCTCGGGCAGCTTGTTTGGCACTGCAGGGTTGACCTTCCGAACGGGGTTTTCCGAGTTGTGGTTTTCCGCAGGAGCTTGGATCGGCATCATACTTGTCTACTTCATTGCCGCCAGGGTACGAAAGATCGCCAAATATACCCTCACTGACCTGCTTGAAACACGATACAACAACGCCGCCAGGCTGCTCGGGACCATTACCATTATTGTGGCTTACCTGGTCATAGCAGGCTACCAATTCAAAGGGGGCGGGAGGTTCATTAGCATCCTGACAGAAGGCGCCATAAGCCCGGAAACTGGTATGCTCATCTCATGTATTCTCATTGTCACCTTTACCGCATTGGCCGGTATGGTTTCCATTGTTTCTATTGACATTTTTAATGGAGTGATCATGATCGTGGCCATGGTTGTGGCCTTACCGCTGGCCATTGGTGTACACGGTGGATGGGACGAGGTGGTCGGTACTATCAATGCCAAGAGCCCGGAATATCTTTCTTTATTCGAGGGGCATGATGCCACCTGGATCTTAGGGATCATACTGCCTACCTTCCTGTTGCTCATGAGTGAAAGCAGTATGTACCAAAAATTCTCTTCGGCAAAAGATGCCATATCGGCGCGCAAAGCGGTGATAGGGATGCTGATAGGCGTAGTGGTGATCGAAGTTCTAATGTGTACTTTGGCTGTAGTGGGGTACGCTATCTATTCGGAAGATGCTCGTTTTTTCTTAGCAGACGGGTCCGTGAACCGTGGTATGGCGGAAGAGATCATCCTGAGAATTGGTTTTGAACAGCTCCCACCCCTGGCGGGTTCGATGCTTTTCGCTGCAGGGGTGGCGATCATCCTTTCCACGGGTAACACCTTTCTTATGGTAACCTCTACGAATGTATCCAGGGACTTATTAGCAAAATATATTTACAAGAACAAAGATGTGAACACCATTAAGATCCAACGGGTAAGTGTGGTCATCTTAGGCTTGTTAGCGTATTTGCTCGTAAGCCAGTTTGAAACGATCTTGGAAATGGCCTTCATCTCGTACACCATGATAGGGGCATCGTTGGCCCCGGTTCTGCTAGCCTCTTTCTTTTGGAAAAGGGTGACTGCCCAAGGCGGGGTGGCATCCATCATTTGCGGCATGTCAGTACCGGTGATCAATAAGCTTATGGAAAGTGCGGGTATGTCCTTCGATATTTTTGGGATATCGTTCCCGGTAGATACCGATTACATAGCCATACCATCGCTGGCCCTATCGCTCGCGGCATTGATCATCGTTAGTTTGCTTACCCCGGCATCCCCGGAAAGCAAATGGAAGCCTTTTTTTCAACAGGATTGAGAGAATAGGCCAGGAATTTGTAGTGGAATTGTCCTTTGAAATTGCAAAAACTACAATGGGACGCTCACCTATCACCTAGGTCAAGGCATAAAAGTGCATTCTGAAAACGCCAAGATCTTTTACAAGTAGCTCGATCTTTAAAAGTGCCCGGTGGGTTTAACGGATAGGGTTATACTTGGTAGCGTTTTTTTAGAGAAGAAAGAATGGACCACTAGCCCGGTGCTAAGATTAATGATTTTCAAAGGATCGATGTGTCTTATACACAAGGTATGTAGAAATACCTCGTATTCCTAAGCCTGCCATCATAACCAGGCGGCCAGTTGCACTTTGAGTTTTTCTCCTGGTTGATTGCCTTGGGTATTTTTTGAACGGCTTGTTTGAATTCATTGCGGAATTCACCAATAAGATAGAAAGTTTAAGTAATTTCATTATCCTTGTTTGCCTTGTCAAAGGCCCTTTCATTAACCGGAGCCAGGTAAAAAAGTAAATTTTTCCAATCATCAGCAGGACTAAGGGAATGGATAGAAGCTCAAATAAACAATATTTATTACAGCCGTTTCTTTAACTGTCGTATCAACATGAAAGATTTCCTCCTTTCCCTAGCGCCATTCACCGATGAAGAACTCAGCGCCATTTTAGGTGTTAGCAGAAGAAAGCATGCGAGCGCCGGCGAAACGATGTTTTCACCGGGTAAGCCTTTCGTCAAGCTTTGGTTTATTGAAGAGGGGCTCATCCGAGCATACCGAGTCATCGATGGAGAAGACTACACGTTTTTCTTCTTTACGAAGAAAGACTTTGCCGTTGACTATCAAAGTTACCTTATGGAAGAGAACAGCCCCCTCTTCTTTGAGGCACTGGCCAATACACAATACCTTGAATTCTCTAAGAAGTCGATTGAAGATTTATACCGGGTTTATCACTCATTCGAGCATATCGGCAGATTAATGGCAGAAAAAGCATATTTAAGTGCCACTGAGCGTGTGAAGCAATTTCAAACGGAGCCGTTAGAGCTACGCTACCAAAAACTTCTCGAGAGAGATCCCAGGCTCTTTCAACAGATCCCTCAATATCACATTGCCTCTTACCTGGGGGTAAGACCACAAAGCTTGAGTAGGCTGAGGGCAAAGTTGACTGGAAAGGTTTATTAAACTTTCCTTCTTCACCTATGTGAATGAAAGAGACGATTCGCTTTTTGACCTTTGGTACACACAAAATTTAAAGGTTGGAATTATGAAGAATCAAAGAAACATCGTCCGAATTATCCATCTTATTGGGGCAGCGGCAATTGGTACTTTTATCTATTCTCCCTACGGAGGCAGTCAGTGGTTACAGTTACTGGTGCAAGTAGGAATTATCCCGCTACTTACTTTGACGGGTCTATGGTTGTGGAAGCCTAAATGGTTTAGGGTTAATCGGAAAGCGATACCTATTTCCATCTCTTTGCTGGCCTTACTCTCATTGACCGGTAGCAGCCACGCCCAAGATAAGCTAAAAGGTGGTTCTGGGGGATTTATGGTAGGATATAAAGCGTACAACACTTCTGCCTACCAGTTTTTTGTGGCCGAGAGTGGCCCCACTCTTGGAGATGGTTTGATCCAAATTGGTGGAGAAGGCTACGGTCTTATAAACCGGTGGGTCATTGGCGGCGGTGGCTATTACAACAGGGGAGATAAAGTCGAGGATAATAATCTCGAATACCAGCTCCATGGTGGTGGGGGCTACTTGAATGTGGGGTATGTGGTCTATACAACTGATCAAATGTTGGTCTTTCCCTTGTTAGGGGTTGGTGCGGATGCTTTGGGAATTAACCGGGGTATAGATGAAGATGTAGCTTTTGAGCCAGGTCGCTTTTTAGAAGCCAACTATTTCACTATCACACCTATCCTCGACTTGGGGGCGGGAGTGGATTGGTTTCCTTATAAGAAAGGGTTGAAACTAGGTATACGAGCTGGCTACAATATTTCTTTGTCTAGGGACAATGACTGGCGCCATTATGGTGGAGATGTGACCGATCCTGGTTTACCTAGTAATGACCTGGATGGATTCTATGTCAGGCTAACGGTTGGTGGTGGATATTTCATGGCTAAAGAATAAATTGAAAATGATCTACCAATACCCACGCGATACCCTAGTTCTACTTTTTCACATTCAATTATTTGACAGACAGGGATTTAGCTAAAAATGAGACCGTTGGGTGTCCTCATCAAAAACGAAAAAAAACTCTTTGTCGTCATTCCTGCCAGCCTTGCAGGGTGAGCGATGCGCGAGAGCAGGAATCTGCTGTGTCGTTGAACATGAACCTATTTTTTAAGTGTCCTGGGTTTTCGTTTCACGACTTCACAGATTCCTTGTCACGCCTAGCCCAACACACGGGCGGCAAGGAATGACG
>JANQLQ010000035.1 GCA_028280565.1 Fulvivirga sp. | reverse complement strand
GGCGTATGGAGGGGAGACATCCAGGAACAGCGCGGCCCATTTGAGGCCTGTGGGTAAGCGGCCTATAAGGGCTGGGCAGTGCGTTTAGCGGGTAAAATGGGCTTGGTTGCTGGCGCCCTTTTCTTTTGTATCGTTTTCTTTTGGGCGTGCAAAAGAAAATGAAAACTGGACTTAGAACCACAAAATCCCGCTTAAACTGCTCATTCCAGGGTTAGCATTACCCGAAATATTTTAAAAATGTAGCCTAATTTGCCAAAAATTAACGTTTTACTATCAACGCTAATTTTCTAGGACGCCCTACAGTAAAAGCGCCCTTGTCTATTTACAGGTCTTAGGACCACTGCGCTTAGCATAAGACCAGCGCAAGAGTAATGTGCATCTTCAATCGATTATCTTTACCCAAGCATTTTAAAGTACCCTATCACTAAGCACTACAAAAATAGGTAACAATGAAACATGGGTTGATTGACCAAGAGCATGGGACCGTACATTATTGGAAGGTAGGTGAGAAAAGCGAATGTATTGTTTTTACACACGGTGCATTGATGGACCATCAACTTTTTAAGCATCAAATTGATTTTTTCAAAAAAGACTTTACCGTCATTGCCTGGGATGTTCCGGCACATGGGCAATCCAGGCCTTACCGGCAATTTTCCCTTAAAAGGGCTGCTGATGAATTAATAAATGTGACGGACAAGGAAGGGTTTAAAAGTGTTCATTTAGTGGGACAGTCTATGGGTGGCTATATCGCTCAAATTGTAGCGTACAATTACCCTGGGCGTGTCAAAAGTATAACCACCATCGGTTCCTCTCCCATCCAGGCACGATATTATTCCAAACCTGATCATTGGTTTCTTAGTATCACTCCCACCATTCTTCGCTTATACCCTTATAACAGGTTGATAAAAGATATAGCGAAACAGATTTCCATACACGAAGAAGGCCAGGCCTATGCTTTGAAATCCTTGAAGCAATATTCAAAGACTGAAATTATAAAAGTGATGAAAGAAGTGTACATCGGTATTCAAGATTATCGAGAAAACAAAGTTTTGGATGTTCCCATAATGATCACATACGGTGATAATGATAAAACGGGCAAAGTCCGGGAATACAGTAATGAATGGTCAAAAGCTGAGCAGATTCCTTTAAAAGTTATTCCAAACGCTGCCCATAACGCGAATATGGATAACCCCGAATTTTTCAATGAAATCTTGAAAACCCACCTAGGCCGCGGTCAAGTATAGCGGTCCTCCGACCCAAAACTACATAAAGCGTCCGCTATGGTTATCTCGTAATGCAACCCCTTTATCCTAAAACAGGAGGACTCCCTCGAGACCAAGAACGCTTAAGACTGCCTTGGATTCACTTATCCCAAAATCTTACTAACAAGGACCGTAGGGTCAAGATGAAAATAGTGAAAGGTGTTGTTGGACATAGGAAGATCTCATTTCAAGACGAGCGGACGCTCTTGGTAAGCCGTAGATCTTAGGACCGCTACGCTGAACCGAAAACCAGTGCGGACTTACCTCTCAGTATGAAAACTTTATCTTGATATTTAGCAATAGTTCAATACACCTGGACTTTGCAAAACATTAGCCTGGTCCTTTCCCTAAATCCCAAATCATACATTATCATTCTTACAGGCGGTTGTAATGACGCACGGTGTATGTTTGAAATTTATAACTTTGCGTTATGAATACAATTGAAAGCTTAGAAGAGTTCTATCAGCATAAACTTAATTGGGTACCCGGTAATATTCATAAAGAGATCGGGCACTTCAATGTATTCAGGCTGGAGCCTTTCGTGGGATCGAATGCAAAACCAATTCCCTACAGCCGAAGAGACTATTTTAAAATAAGTCTTATAAGAGGGAATAACAAAGTACACTACGCAGACAAGGTGGTAGAAATTAAGGAAAGAGCCTTGCTATTTGCCAATCCTCAAGTGCCTTATAACTGGGAGGAAATTGATAAAGTACAATCCGGTTATTTCTGTGTATTTACGGGTTCATTCTTCCACCAGTTTGGCAATCTTAATGATTATGTCCTTTTTCAACCGAATGGAACGCCCGTATTTGAACTACCAGAAAACCAAGCGGAGGAAATAGGGGTGATCTTTGAGCGGATGTTCGATGAGATTAATTCCGATTATATCCATAAATATGATATTTTAAGAACCCTTGTATTTGAATTGATCCATAAAGCGATGAAGCTCTATCCCTCTAACAATCTCAATACAAAAGAAGCCGACGCCTCCCATAGGATCACAACTGTCTTTATGGAGCTTTTAGAAAGACAATTCCCAATAGACGATACTCGCCAACGATTAAGCCTTCGTACGCCGGCAGCCTTTGCTGATCAATTGGCCATACACGTTAATCACCTCAACAGGGCTCTAAAAAAGACTACGCAAAAGTCCACATCCAAGATTATCCAAGAACGTATTCTCCAGGAAGCCAAGATATTACTCAAGCATAGCGCATGGAACATCTCTGAAATTGCTTATGCCCTTGGCTTTAACGAAGCAACCCATTTCAATAAATTTTTCAAGCAACAACTATCCCTCACCCCTTCTTCTTTTAGGAATGTTTGATTTTGATAAGTTTTGATTTGGATATCGTAATTAGAAGATAAGCTTCACGACCAACTTTGACTCATAATTAAAAACTAGCATTATGAGTACAAAGAAAGTATGGTTTGTAACCGGGGCTTCAAAAGGCCTGGGCCTTACCCTGGTAAAAAAACTTTTAGCAAATGGTTATCGTGTTGCCGCCACTTCTCGAAACGCAGCATCTTTAATCAATGAAATAGGAGGTGTCTCCGACACATTTCTCCCGGTAGAAATGGAGGTTACGGAAGATAACGATGTCAAGGAAGTCGTGGCTAAAACAGTCCATCATTTTGGGACCATTAATGTGGTCGTCAACAATGCCGGTTTCGGTCAGATCGGAACGTTAGAAGAACTGGATGATAAAGAAGTCAAAAACAATTTCAATGTCAATGTTTTCGGCTCGTTAAACGTGATTCGTCACACCACTCTCTTTTTACGAAAACAAGGATCGGGTCACATTTTTAACATCTCGTCAATTGGGGGTTACGTTGGTAATTTCCCGGGGTTTGGGGTGTACTGCGCCACCAAGTTTGCCGTTGCAGGGTTGACCGAAGCTTTAGCAGAAGAGATGAATGGGTTTGGCGTAAATGTTACCTTGGTCTATCCAGGGTATTTCCGAACCAACTTCCTGTCAAAAGGCTCGGTAAAAACCCCTGCCAATCCCATCGCAGCTTACACGTCTGCCAGGGAATCGGAGCAAGCTCATTTGGATCAAATTGACGGTAACCAACCCAATGACCCCGGAAAGGCCGCTGAAGCGCTGATCAAAGTAAGTGAGCAAGAGGCACCTCTCGTGCATCTATTTTTAGGTAGAGATGCCTACAAGCACGCTGGGGCAAAGATCGAAAGGATACAAGCGGAGATGGCTGGCAATGAGCCATTAGGAATGTCGACGGAAATTATCAGCCGCTAGAAATCTTAACTTACTTTTCATATCCATATGTCAACAAGCTAAGTGAACTTCGGAAGAAGGCACCATTGTCATCGTGGATACCAGTGGAGTTTACTCCTGTACCTGGTCGAAGGACCGCTTTGCTTAACCTCCGACCCAAAACCATATAGAACGTCCGCTCGGATCATCTCGAAATGCAACCTCTTCATCATAGAAAACAGGAGGACTCCCTGGAGAACAAGAACGCTTAAGATCATGCTGGGAGCACTTAACCAAAACCTTATTGACAAAGTTAGGGGCAAGATGCATAGCAAAAAGTACTGTTGGGCTTATGAAGATCTCATTTCAAGACGAGCGGACGCTCTTGGTCAACCTTAGGTCTTAGGATCGCTGCGCTTAACCTAAAACCAGCGTAGGGAACTTGCTTTAATGAGGGTTGGAAAGTTTGCTACAAGTTGTAAATTTATTAACAGGTGTGGCTGTAAGTAGCTGGAAAATTTTCTAATGCTCGCTATCAACAGCAAGGTAGTGTATCCCATATCATGCGAAACCTAGCCTTTGAAATAGGTGGATTGAAACAAAAACATGTGTAACAAACCAAAACAATATGAAATTAGGTGCATTTTCGATCAGTTTGAATGTAAAAGACATTAACGCCTCAAAACTATTCTACGAGAAGCTTGGGTTCGAAGTCTTTGCAGGAGACATCGACCAGGATTATCTCATCATGAAAAACGGGGATTCATTGATCGGGCTATTTCAAGGAATGTTTGAAAGCAATATTATCACTTTTAACCCGGGGTGGGATCAAAATGCAACCCCACTTGAACGTTTTGATGACGTGAGAGAAATTCAGCGGGAACTAAAAGAAAAAGGTGTTAAGTTGGAAAATGAAGCGGATGAAACCACTACAGGACCCGCGAGTTTTGCCCTACTCGATCCTGATGGAAACGCTATACTCATCGATCAGCACGTTTAATTAGCCCACCTGGTCGGAGGTTAAGCAAAGTGGTCCTCCGACCCAAAACTACATAGAGCATCCGCTCGGGCGGCCTCGTAATACACGAGCTTCATATGGGAAGGTGCTGGGAATAATGCAGCATAAAACCTCATTAACTGGAAGATAGAGATCAAAACGACCCAATAAGGGTATCAACGCATGGTGCTTTATTTCAATACGAGCGGACGCTCCCGGTGATTCGCAGGTCTTAAGATCGCTGCGCTTAACCTAAGGCCGGGGCACCTAACTAGCACCTGGGATAGCACACATAGGCGATGATGTAGGAAGAAATGGTTTTATTCAAATCATAAAACCATTTCATTTTCAATGATTGCTAAAACGTGTATTTGATTTCAATAACACTCATTGCCCCTTCCAAGATGGTTCTCCACTGCCCTGTAAATTCTGCCCCGTAAGAAGCTGCAATGGCGGGACCTACCTTTTGCGCTTCGTCGTTACTGTATAATGGACCTGAAAGAACATTGGTTTTAAATTCATTGCCGCCGGAGTTTTCGACATTTAACTCCACTTCAATGACACTCATTTGTGATTCTACAACGGTATTCCATTGCCCCGTCCATTTGCCTTGATGTGCTGCCGCTATTTTAGGAGCTTTTTCTTGTGCATCATCATTGTTCCATAACGGACCTGCGGGAATGTTTACTTTATATGTCGCCATAATTGTTATAATTTAAATTGAATAATAAGGCTCCTACTCTATCTAGGTTTTTCGGTTCCACCTTGTAAGTCAAAAACCAATAGCAGCTGCTTAATTAAATATTGGTCCTGATCACAAGTTAAAGTTGGGCGTATCCTAGCACACATGAATACCTCAAAATAACTGTAATGATAAATACCTCTTTTGGGGTAACTCAACGGGTCGTTACATAAACGAAGTAGCACTACAACCTAGCGATCAGCCGGGGGTGTCTCGCTCGCAAATTGTTTGGAAACTAGGCAAGTGAAATGAAAGGCGATCACTCACTGGATATTGACTTTCTAACCTCAATGCGAATGCCATATATTATACAAAAACGCGCACAACGCCCTTGTGATGGATGGATATTTGAACAAGTCCGCAAAGAATAACGACAATGGAATTAACCTGGACTTGGGATAACAGGATAAAAACCATCGCTTACCGCCTTTGTGAATGATAACATTTTCACCAATGCTTGAAGTTGGGAAGACATAACAAAAAAAAGGATCGTCACAGCGGGGCTGGCGTAGCCGGTGGGCGGGTTACGAAGCTGCCCCCCTCTCGTAGTGTCCTGGGTGCACGTCATTTTACGTTTTACGAGAAGGGGATCGCTTCACACATGGCTAAGGCCACCCCACTAGGTTCGCGATGACGATAAAAACAGGAGTATGTTATAAATAGCTTGAAGTTAGGATGACATCCCCTACTATTCACCTGGTGATGCTCAGCACTAAAAAACTAAAAAAGATCGTCATTCTGCCAGTGGCTATGGACAGGTAGAGGAGAGAGAGAATGACGACAACAGGGGAAATGAACACAAGTTTGTCCCGGCCCTGGTGTCGAAAGAATGATCCAATCCACTGCCCATCCAAGTGTGTTGACCTTGTATATTGTTAAAGTATGTCCGCAAAACATAAGTAATCCTCCTCAAGCGTAGCCTGTGCACTCAACAAACACCTAAGTAAAAGAACTCAATACGTTTACCGGCGCGTCAAAAGGCCTTGGAGCCCCTACTGGCAGTTGACCACCCCTTTTCCCAGCCCTACAAAAGACACCACGGGGCTGAGGTAGGGAATGTCTAATGCCAAGCCCCGTACGACTAGCATGAGTCCTACCACTATGGCAAAGGCAGGCACTACGAATCTTAGGCTGCCCTGGAGTCGCTTTTTGAGCAAAGAAGATCCCCAGCCTATCCCCAGCATAAAGGGGAACGTACCGAGGGCAAAACCGGCCATCAACAGCGTAGCCTGTGCCAAGTCCATAAGCGCTAAGCCACTGGCTAAAGCCAAGTAGACCAACCCGCAGGGAAGCAAGCCGTTTAACACACCTACAATAACGTAAGAGGCTGCATTTTTACTTTTAAGCAGTCCTACGAGTTGCTTTTTTAAAGGTGCAATGATATACCTATGCCATGGCGTATTGATCAGCCTGGATTGGAATTTAGGGTAAAGCGCAAACAAGATCACCGAAACGCCCATGAGAATGGAAAGTGACTGCTGCCACCCAAAAAGTGATAAGCCTTCCCCCAGGATCCCAAAAACAAGGCCGAGGGACAGGTAAGCGATCAGCCTGCCAACGTTATATAAAAGAGGGCGCAGGCCTGTACCGTGGGTATGTACCGTCATGGCGATAGGCCCACACATGCCAACACAGTGCAGGCTACCAAAAAGACCGATCAGCATACCACTTACCAGGATCATTTTATTTTCAAGTGCTAATCATTAGACATAGAGTAAACCCCTTGGTCAAAGGATCAATACCTTCTCCGTATAAAACTCTTTTTCGCCTTGTTGCCAGTTCACCTTAACGCGCCACAAGCCTCTCTCAAAATCCGATGCCAAAAATACTTGCTTGCCATTTTGGATACGGATCGTATATTTTTTATCCAATGATGCATCAGAAGGACGGAAAAAGTAAATCGTTCCATTCATCTGATCCGCACCGGGAGCATTGAGCAGGATCTCGTTCTTATCACGGTCATAAGTGACCTCGGTTTTGAACTCACCCAGGTCCTCGTTATTGCGGATCCTATTGATCTGGTCCTGGTAGGCTATTTCCTGCACATAATAATCCTTGGCTACTAAGCTGATATCTTGCCGCATACTGATCACAACCATCGTGATAATTATGCTTACAAAAGCAATAAAGGATAAGGTTATTTTTGTTCCCCAACTCATTTTTGAAATCTAAAATCTAACATCAGAAATATAAAACCCGAATAAAAGCCCCGGGCAGCCCACTGGTTTTACTGGACCGAGACTGGTCCTAAAAACTTAGTTTTTACGGTTTCTACTAATTCACCGTCACGATAAACCCCTATTTTTAAACCTATACTGGCACTCTTGATCTTTTCTTGGGGCATTTTGATAAAATATACACCCTCTGCCAGGCTATTGGAAGGAACTTCGACCTCACCTTCTCCTACTTTAGAGATCGTAGCACTGGGTTCATTTTCAATTTTCACCTCCAGCACCATGTCCTCGAAGGTTTTGTTCACAAACTGGATATTATATAGATTGGTGATATTCCCATCCTCCGTTCTTTGGTAAAGCTGCCCCGGTACTTTTAGAATGGTGGTCTCTATATCCGACCGTGTGACTAGCGAAAAGGATAAGAACGAAAGCAATGCCAGCAAAACGATGGAATAGGCCGCAACACGAGGGGTAAACAGCCGCTGTTTGCCTTCATTGATAGCATCGAACGAAGAATAACGTATCAATCCCTTAGGCCGGTCTATTTTTTCCATGACCTCGTCGCAGGCATCAATACATGCCGTACAGTTTACACATTCCAGTTGGGTCCCGTTTCGTATGTCTATCCCGGTGGGACACACGTGGACACAAAGCTTGCAGTCTATGCAATCTCCCAGGTCCTGCTGCACCACCTTCTTTTTCAGTTTTCCCCTCGGCTCACCCCTGATCCAGTCATACATGACCGCTATTGATTTTTTATCCAGCAGTACCCCTTGTAAGCGGCCATAAGGGCAGACTGCAACACAAGCCTGCTCACGGAACCACGCAAAGACCCAATAAAATATGCCTGTAAAAGCCACTAAACCTATGAAACCCGAAAGATGCTCCGTAGGCGGCTGCCGTACGATCTCCTTCACCTGGTCTATACCGATTAAGTAGGCCATTACGGTATGAGAGATGAGCAGGGATATAGAGATAAATATAAACTGCTTGAGAAGCTTTTTCTTGATCTTATCGGCATTCCATGGGCCGTTGTTCAGTTTTCGTTGTTGATTGGCATCCCCTTCTATCCAGTATTCAATCTTACGGAACACCATCTCCATAAACAATGTCTGGGGGCAAGCCCATCCGCACCAAAGCCGTCCGAATACTACGGTGAACAAAATGATGAATACAAAGAAGGAGATCAATACCAGCGCTAGCAAGAAAAAGTCTTGTGGCCAAAAGGCTTGTCCAAAGATCACAAACTTACGCTCGAAGAAATTCAGCAATAAGAACGGCCGCCCGTTGATCGTTAAGAAAGGCCCGGCAAATAACAGCGTAAGAAGCACGGCAGTAACAGCTATGCGAGCCTGGTGTAAACGCCCTGACGGCTTTTTAGGATACACCCATATACGTTTTCCATCAGCATCTACCGTGGCAATGTTATTCCTGAACTCTTGGTCGAATTGATATAGATCTTCCATCTCCTTTGTCCTCCTCTCTTCAGTGGGGTTTATAACTTAGCGACAGCTTGCGTGCTGTCACTCTCGGTTTCAGTGGTGCCCGGCGTTATTTCTTCCGGCACATACAGTTCGCCCTGCGGCTCTTTCGCGTCAGGCGGATTACTCCCTTTTAAGGTCATGATATAAGAAGCTACATTTTGCATCTGGTCAGGCGATAAGAGCGGCTCCCAAGAGATCATCCCTTTTTCCGGCACCCCCACCTTGATCGTACGGAAGATGTCCTGTATACTCCCTCCATGCAGCCAATAGTCATCCGTTAAATTAGGACCAATGCCTCCAGCCCCGGACTCTTTATGGCATTGGGCACAGTTATTATTAAATACTTGCCTGCCTTTACCAAGAAGCCCGGCATCTTCCACCATTACTACCGTGGTTTCGTCGATATTACTTTCCGGCAGGCTGGCCATCCTGGAAGCTGCAGCAGCCTCAGCGGCCTCTATTTGAGCGATATATTCTTCCTCCTGTAGCGGAAGGGCATCAAAAACATGGTAAGCTGCAAGGTACACAACGGCAAAAATGATGGTAACATAAAATAACCACTTCCACCAGGGCGGCAGGTGATTATCTAATTCGCGAATACCATCATAATTGTGGTCCAGTACAAGCTCTCTTTCTTCTTCCATAGGCCTGAAGTCATTGACTTTATCCCATAGCTTTTTCCATGCGCTTTCCTCCTCTTCATAGACTTCCCCACGTTCAGCGGCCAGCTGTTCTGCCTGCTGCCTTACAAACGTCCGGAGTAATTGCAGAACCACCACGGATACCATCAACACCAATACGGCAATTACAAAGACAAAACCGGTCACCACGTAAAAAACCGTTTTGCTATCCACGGCTAAGGTAGCATCTTGGGCATAGGCGCCTACCGAGGTGAAGATCAAGAAGAATATCATTAAAACTTTATGCAGTACTTTTTTCATTGTATCACGCTTTTAGATCCGTCAATAGTTTTTGATCCGTCTTCCATTGGGAGCTGGCTCATGGTCTTGATATAACCTTTGTCTACACGCAATACCCAGATTAACAGGCCTACGAAGAACAGGAAGAATATGGAAAGTGAAATAATCGGCCATATTTCCACATTATGAATTTGTTCGAAATAATACTTAAACATGGTCTTTATCAGTTTGATGCGGTTTCCCCGGTTGATTTCACTTTTATGTCGGTGCCCAATCGCTGTAGGTAAGCGATCAGTGCTATGATCTCTGTTTCCTTAGCCACCTCTATGCCATCCTGCTCTTTTAGATTTTGCACGATCTGCTCTGCCTGTTTATCCAAGTCCTGGTTCGCAATTTCTTCATAGCCTTCTTCATACGGCACTCCTATTGCCCTCAGGGCAGATATCTTCCCGGCCGTCTGCGCCTTGTTTATGGCGGATTCGTATAACCAAGGGTATGGAGGCATGATAGAACCGGCAGAGACAACATTTGGCTCTAGCATGTGATAATAATGCCAGCTATCGGGATATTTCCCACCTACTCGATGCAGGTCAGGACCGGTGCGCTTCGATCCCCATAAGAAGGGGTGATCATATACGAATTCACCTGCCTTGGAATATTCCCCGTAGCGTTCCGTTTCCGAGCGGAAAGGTCGTACCATCTGGGAATGGCAGCTCACACACCCTTCACGGATGTAAATATCCCTGCCATGGAGCTCCAAGGGCGTGTAAGGCTTCACGCTGCTGATCGTAGGTACATTGGACTCTATGAGGAAGGTAGGCACCATTTCTATTACTCCCCCTATGACGATCGCTACCAAGGTAAGTACTGTAAATATCACGGGCTTTCTTTCTAAGACACTGTGCCAGCCTGTATCCGTATGCTTCGGCGCTTTTTCCAGTGCAGCAGCTTCGGCTTCTTCATTCGGAATGAATTTACCTTGATTAGCCGTTTTTATCAAGTTGTAGGTCATCATAAATGCTCCTACCAAGTATAAGAACCCGCCCAATGCCCTAAGTACGTACAGCGGTAAGATCTGGACTACAGTTTCTAGGAAGTTTTTGTACTCCAGGAATCCCTCGGCGTTAAATTCTTTCCACATTAAGCTTTGTGTGATCCCTGAAACGTACATGGGAAGAGCATACATGATAATCCCTAGGGTACCGATCCAAAAGTGTGAGTTGGCGAGCTTTATAGAGTAAAGTTTCGTGCCCCACATTTTAGGGATCAGGTAATAGAGCATCCCGAAGGTAAGGAACCCGTTCCAGCCTAGCCCACCGATGTGAACATGGGCAATGATCCAATCCGTAAAGTGGGCAATGGCATTTACATTTTTGAGCGACAACATAGGACCCTCAAATGTGGACATACCATAAGCGGTAACCGCCACCACCATGAACTTGAGCACGGGATCTTCCCGCACTTTATCCCATGCTCCTCGCAGGGTAAGCAATCCATTCAACATCCCTCCCCAACTCGGCGCGATCAGCATCACGGAAAAAACCACGCCTAAGGACTGTGCCCAATTCGGCAACGAAGTATAGAGCAAGTGGTGAGGACCTGCCCAGATGTAAATAAAGATCAACGACCAAAAGTGTATGATCGATAATTTATAAGAATACACGGGCCGGTTTGCTGCCTTGGGAAGGTAGTAATACATAAGCCCTAAGAAAGGGGTGGTAAGAAAGAAGGCTACGGCATTATGCCCGTACCACCATTGTACCAAAGCATCTTGTACACCGGCGTACCAGCTATAGCTTTTGAATAAGGTCACTGGCATCTCGAATGAATTGACGATATGCAGGACGGCAACCGTAACGAACGTGGCAATATAGAACCATATGGCAACATACATGTGTTTTTCCCGGCGTTTCAAAATGGTCCCGATCATGTTAATGCCGAATACGACCCAGATCAGTGCAATCGCAATATCGATCGGCCATTCCAGTTCGGCATACTCTTTAGAGGTGGTGAGCCCCAGCGGGAGGGTGATTGCAGCGGCCAGGATAATAAGCTGCCATCCCCAGAAGTTGATCCAGCTAAGCAGGTCAGAATACATCCGGGTTTTTAGCAGGCGCTGCATTGAGTAATATATCCCTGCATACATTGCGTTTCCTACAAACGCAAAAATGATAGCATTGGTATGCAGCGGACGTATTCGCCCAAAAGTAGTGTAAGGTGTGTCAAAGTTAAATATGGGATAAAAAAGCTGGATAGCCGCTGTGAGCCCCACCAGCATCCCGACTATTCCAAAGATCACAGTGGCTACGATAAAGTATTTTACAACCTTATTGTCATAGCTAAATTTTTCAAGTTCCATAGGTTACCGTCTGTTTTTGTTTCCAGATAATCGTTAACGAAAGTAGCCATGGTGTCATCGGTTGTGCATGATTGAGATTAGGGGTAAAACTGATTTATATCATAACGGCGAACCCCAACTTGCTGAACTTCACAAGAAAAAGAGAATTGAAAACGCGTAAAAGCGCATAAAAAGGAACGTTTATTAAAAAATGAAAAAACAGCCTGTATTCCGCTATTTACATGTATTTGAAAGCAAAAAAACGTTTATCGTCGCTTGCCCGGGTGAGGTTAACGAGTGAAACTTTGAGCAGTTTGCCTGTAGTTCTATATTTGTGGCATGACAAAAGTATTCCTCAGCATTGTTCTAATCGTTTTTGGTTTAGGCTTGACCGCCAACGCACAATACACCTGGAATTTACCTTCTTACCCGGGGTGGAACATCATCGAAGAAGGTGATACTGTAGCCTTGAACATAAAAGTTATACACCCAGATACGCTCTCTTTATACTATGCCATAGACTACGAAGAGGAGTTAGACATCTCGTTTGATTCGCTGGGGTATTTCCAGTGGTCACCCTCTTATGATCTCGTATCCCGTGTGGAAGAATCCAGGAATTTCAGCGCTATTATAAGTGCCTTTGGTGCCGGTGGCAAAAAGGTGACCAAAGAAGTACAATTTAAGGTAGTGCATAAAAATCGACCTCCCCAAGTGGAAAATCTACCCATTTTCTATGTACAGCAATACACGAACAACAAATACAATCTCAACAAACCTTCACAGGTGCAGGACCCGGATGAGGACCCTATTGTTTTTCAACCCATTATGGAAGACATGCCAGAAGGAGCAACCCTTAGTGAGCTGGGTGTACTGTCTTGGAAACCGTCAAGAAATCAATTCAGGGCATTAAAGAAGACCCCGTTAAAGGTGAGATTCATTGTTCAAGATCAGCCTGAAAAGGAAGAGACCATCGGTGAGCTTGTGATCCAATCTACGCAATTGGACCTTCCTCCCAATATTCTCATTGTACCCTCGGATTCCGTATTATCCGTAAAAGAGGACGAGGTGGTTAACCTGAACCTTTACGTAACTGACCCGAATGGAGATGATAATGTTACCGACGTGGGTTTTGTCACCAATAGCCTGCACGTACCCAAGGGAGCCCTTAACAAATACACCAATACCCAGTGGGAGTTCAAATGGACACCGGGTTACGATTTCCTGGAAGAAGAAGGAAAAGTAGATACGATCGCCATTACTTTTTTTGCTATAGACGAGAGCGGCAAGAAAAAAGATAGCAAAATACTCGTACGGGTAGAGGATGCCGAAAACATTGAAAAAAAGGACCTGAGGCTTTATCAAAAATACAGGAACATGCTCGTGGAGTCCATGAACCTGATCGCCCACCTCGATAATAATCAAAGAACACTTAACAGGCAGCTAAAAAGTGCTAAAAAAGGCAAGAAACAACGTTCCATTGTCAATGCATCACTGGGTGCGATTACCGGGGTATCCCCGGTGTTTATTGAATCCGAAGAGCCGCGTAATTATGTTACCGGGGTGGGAGGTACTGCCGTACTAACACTGGGTACATTAGAAGCTACCGAGGTGATCGGGAAGTCCAAGGATGATATTTTAGAAAAATTGAAAGTGAATATCGACATCAGGAACTTACTGCAAGCGGAAGGAGACAGCTTTGCCCGTAAATACGCCCTGCGTACCAAGAGGCGAAACAAAGGCTTCGATAGCGACATCGATAAGCTAAAAGCCGAATTGAATAATAAAAAGCTGATCCTGTTGGAGCTGCCGGCAGACTGGGAAAACCCTAGGAAACCGACTGACAGGAATATCAGGAAGACCTTCCCGGATTTTAATAACGAGGGTTACGCCGGGGCAGATTAGGTTGACGCGAAGGAAAGGAATCAAGCTCTTAAATATAAATAGAGTACTACGATTTCTATTGAATCATTCAACGTGAAGCCTATTTGGCAAAACAGGGAAAACTACCTATAACATACTTTTGCTTCATCGTCATCGCGAACCCAATGGGGTAGCCTTAGCGCGATGCGTGAAGCGATCCTCCACTCGTAAAACGTAAAATGGCGTGCACCCGGGACACTACAAGAGGGAGGCCGCTTCGTAATCCGCCCACTGGCCACGCCAGCCTCGCGGTGACAATTATTTTTCTCGTTGTGTCATCCCAACTCCATGCATTTTCGCGAAAATGGCACCACTCACCATGACCAGGTAGGTTGTATCAAATAGCCTTACTAAAAACGGGACCCTGTGTTTTTGGGGATGACTTCATCCTCCTATCAAAAACGGAACATATATTCCTTAAAAAAGCCATACCCAGTACAGTGACTTGGAAGCCATTGTCTTTTAACTCGATAAGCCCCTCTTCAGCCATCACATTTAGTGTTTGAAGTGAGCTAGGGTCTGTCACCACACTATTCCACTGGCATTCACCTTTACAGGCAATATCTAACAGGGCAGCTCTTATTTGTAGATCTTCCTTTGATAGCCTATGGCTTTTTAATAGGGGCAGCTCTCCCTTTTGGATAGTTGCTTGGTATTCCTCCACCTTTTTCCGGTTCTGAAAGTAGCCATAATGAGCATCACTAATGGCCGATGCCCCAAGGCCGACCAATAGCCGGGTTGAAGCCTCGGTGTACCCCATAAAATTTCGATGCATGGTTTTTCGATGAAAAGCTGTATGCAGGGCATCCCCGGGTAACGCGAAGTGATCCATGCCTACGTCGGTATAGCCGCTACCCAGTAGCAGCTCTTTTCCCGCTTCATACAAATCACGTTTCAGACCATCGGCAGGAAGATCGCTCTCGGTGTAAGCACGCTGCCCCGGCCGCTTCCAAGGTACGTGGGCATAGCTATAAAACGCGATCCGTTCCGGGCGCAAGGAAATCACCCTTTGTACCATGTCTTTAACTCCTGCCACAGATTGGAAAGGAAGACCATATACCAAGTCAAAGTTTACAGAAGAATAGCCAATGGAACGGGCATCTTGTGTTGCGCGTAGTACATTTTCATAGGGCTGCACGCGGTTTATGACCGTTTGCACCTTCATATCAAGGTCTTGCACACCATAACTCACCCTGGTGGCCCCAAGTTCGTAAAGCGTCTTTAAATGGTCATACCGGGTGTTATTGGGGTGTCCCTCAAAGGAAAAAGCAAAAGACGGATGCCGCCGCGCCGACCCTAGTATCCCCTTGACCAGTTTCGCCAAGCTGCCGGCACTAAAAAACGTTGGGGTACCGCCTCCCAAGTGTAATTCCCGAATAACCGGTGTACCCTTAAAGGCAGATAAATACATATCCCATTCCTGTAGTACGCTTTCTATATACGGCAGTTCAACTTTATGATTTTTTGTGATCCTGGTGTTGCATGCACAATACGTACATAAGCTTTCGCAATATGGTAAATGAATATATAAGCTAATGCCCTCTTTTTCGTTACTCTCATCAAAGGTTTGTTTTACGATTTGCAACCATTGTGATGATGAATAAATATTATCTTCCCATAACGGCAAGGTAGGGTAACTCGTATACCTGGGTACAGGCACATTATACTTTTCTATGAGCGAACTGGGAATTTGCATGCTACAAAGATTAAACATATCCTTAGGTAACAGGCTGACATCGGTCAGCACACCAGTTGACAGGCATCATCCCTACTCCCCCTAATAAACGTTAGCTTAATCAATAAAAAGGACTGGACTTTTTGAAAAATCGAGCTTATTGAAAAGAAAAATGAATATACCTAATTTTTTACTGGCTATAGTTGTCTTTTCATCTTGCGCGCATGTAAAAGTAAAAACCTCGTATGATCCAAGCGTAGATTTTACCCAATACAAAAGCTGGTGTTGGCTACAGGGCTGTGAGCTCACCTACCAAGGCCCTAATTACCTATACGATAGCGCAACCATAGAAACCATAGGTAACCTGGTAGCGGTAGAAATGTACGAAAAAGGTTTTGTACAACTCGATGACAATTCAGACATGATCGTGGATTTTCACATCATCGTCAAAGAAGATTCCGCCATTTTTTCCATGGTGCATGAAGAGGATGTCCCATTTTTGGGGCCCAACACCGACGATTACTACCGGTTCTTACGAGGCACGCTGGTGATCGACATCCGTGATGGCCCTTCAGGACGGATGATCTGGCGAACACAAGCAGAACGATTGATGTCTATGAGACCTGATCTAAAAAACTCGGACATCCGGCGAGGCGTTAAAAAAGCCATGAGGGACTTCCCTCCTACTCCTACTGTAACGGATGAAAAAGAGTGAAGGCTTAAGCCTTAGTTTTGTCTTCTTTCTTTTCCTTTTTTTTATCTTCAAATAGCATACGGACAGAGGGTGTAAATGTATCGTCAAACTGGCCTGACTTTACCGCCCATACAAACAAGGCTAAAAATCCGCCCGCCACTACCATACTCACAAGTATTAGAACAAACAATACTGACATAACTAAAGCAATTTTTGCCTCCGTGCTTGCAAATTACCACTTAGCGTGGTGAATATTACTACTGATATACTGCTCACCGGCATTAAAATAGCCGCGGCTATTGGGGTAAGCATAGCGCATACCGCTAATGTCACCCCCACTAGGTTGTACGCAAAAGATATCATAAAGCTAGCGATAATAATTCTTTTGGCCTTTTTAGTATACTGGATAAAATCATAAAGCCTATCCAGTTCATCTCCCAAAAGAATCCCATCACATGCCGGCGAAAATGCTGCAATATCGTCGGTCACGGCTATGCCTACATCGCTTTGTTTCAATGCCCCCGCATCATTGAGACCATCCCCTAACATCATGACCTTCCTGCCTTCGTTCCTAAGCTTCTCAATGAACTTCAGCTTGTCTTCTGGGCTTTGTTCAAAACGCATTTCCACCTGTGGACCAAATATCTTTTTAAGATCCTCTCTTTCCTTGTCATTGTCGCCAGACAAAACAAAAAGATCTACATTCTTTTTAAGCTTTGCCACCAAGTCACGTAACCCTTCCCGGTAATGGCTGCTGATCTCGAAACATCCTTTGAGGTTTCCATCAATTTCTAAGTAGACACGTCCATCTACACCGTCATGTGATCCTACTCCTAGCCAACGGCCTGACCCTAGCCTTACCTGGTGCCCTTCATAATTTGCGTGAAGCCCCTTACCGGTCTTTTCGGTAAAACGATCCAAACCCACCTCCTTTTCCTGTTGGTACAGGCTATGGATCTTCTTGCTTAAAGGATGTATGGAATTAGAGGTCATCTGGGCAACCACGGCCTTTTCCCATTCTTCCAAAGCTTCACCACGATAGTGGGCGCGTCCCTTTCCCGCTTCTGTAATGGTACCGGTTTTATCAAAAACCAGCGTATCAATAGCAGCGAGGTATTCTGCTATATTAGCCTTTTTCAAATAGAATTTATTCCTGCCCAGGATGCGAAGGGAGTTTCCATTGGTAAAAGGAGCTGAAAGCGCCAGGGCACACGGGCACGCCACGATCAGTACTGCTGTAAAGACCTGCCACGCCTCGGCTTTATCATAAAAAAGCCAGTACAGCGCTGCGATCGTCGCTAGGCTGATCACAACCAGCGTAAAGTGCTTGCTGATCTTATTGACCAATAATTCGGAATACCCCTGGCGTTCCGTTTTAAATACCTGGTTATTCCATAGCCCGGTAAGGTAACTATGTGAGCTCTTCCTGGTTAGCTTTAGTGTTAATCGTTCCCCCATCTGTCGTCCCCCGGCGTAGACCACTTCATTGGGAAGCACAGTTACAGCATCAGCTTCCCCCGTCACGAAACTGTAATCAATTTTAGCTTCGCCATTTAAAAGGATGGCATCTGCCGGGATGATCTCCTCATTCCTAATCATGATGGTATCACCGGGTACCAAGTCTTGGATAGGTGTGGAAACAGGACCGTTACCTGTCTCTTTGAGGACCGCTAGGGGGAAGTACGATCTATAATCCCGTTCAAAAGAGAGACTTTGATAGGTTTTACTTTGAAACCACTTCCCGATCAACAAAAAGAATACTAGGCCTGCCAGGGAATCAAAGTATCCCGGACCGGTATGGGAGAGCACTTCGTAGGAGCTGCGCGAAAACAATACCAAAATGCCGAGCGCGATAGGCACATCAATGTTGATGAATTTCTTGGCCAACCCCTTCCACGCCGAGATAAAATAATCACGACCTGAATAAAGGACCACGGGAATGGCCAACAGGATATTGATCCATGAAAAAAAGCGGCCAAACACCTCATCCAGCGCATCTTCAAAACCAAGATACTCAGGAAAACTCAGCAACATGATATTGCCAAAGCAAAAAGCGGCTATCCCTATTTTTATGGAAAGATGATCTGTAGATGACTGCTTTTTCTCCGTGGATTCAGTAGAAAATTTGGGCGGGTAGCCAATGGATGCCAGCAGCTCCGCCACTTTTTCTAAGGATAACCTACGCGGGTCATAATGGATGTCTGCCTCTTTTTTAATAAAGTTCAGTGTGACCTTTATGACGCCCTCTTCCAGCCGATGCAGGTTTTCCAACACGTAAATACATGAACTGCAATGCACTGCCGGAAGAAAAAGCTTTACCTTATTATGGCTTTCCGATTGGAAGTCGAGCAGCTTGCTCTCTATGCCAGGGTTATTGAGGTATTCGTATTTATGGGAATTCTCCCGGAACACTTTTCGATTGGCATAAACCTCTTGAAGGTCCGTGTCGAGGAAGAGTTCATATACCGCCTTACACCCTTGACAACAAAAGTTTTTGTCATCGTACCGGATGAGCTCTTCAACGCAGTCCTCACCGCAATGAAAACACTCCACCTGTTTCTTGGCAATAGGCTCAGCGATCATACCGGCTATTTCTTTGTTATTTGATAGGTCCAGATAGGCCTTTTGGCGTGATTCACCACGTCCTCTGCCAGGCTACCGGTAAGGAGATGCTTAAGGCCGGTGCGCCCATGGGTGCCCATCGCTATCATATGGGCATTTATCTTTTTAGCAAAGCTCAATATCCCCTGGTCTTCGTAAACGTCATTATATATATTTACGGTGTAGTCCTTAAACATAAATCTTTCCGCTAAGTCTTCGAGCGCCTTTTCAGCTAATTCGTCTCGTTCAAAATTATTAGGAGTATTGATCCTGACTAGGTGGATCTTAGCGTTAAATATATCTTGCAATTGCTTGACGTTCATAACCAGGCCCTCGGAAACATCCGTAATGTTAGTGGCAAAAACGATATCCTGGATGTCTTCACACCGGGTTGGCTGTGCCAGCGTGATCACCGGACAAGAAGCTTTTCTTACCACTTTTTCAGCATTGGAGCCTATAAAGAATTCTTTGAAACCTGTAGCACCTTTAGTACCCATAACTACGAGGTCTGCGTCTATTTTAGAAAGCTTTTCCGTAATCTCAAAAAAGGGGTTGCCCACTTCGATCGTGTACGAAATTGCTGACTTAAACTGGCCCAAGAATTCGTTCATTCTTTTCTCAGCATTTTGTTTCAAAAGATCAACAAACTCTGGGTCATAAGGAGAAGGAACCGCCATACCCACAGGATCCATGGCCGCCCCCACCGGGTATTCTACAACATGTATTACCTCGATCTTGGCACTCTTGGCCGAAGTCAACCCCACTGCAAATTGTAATGCATCCAACGCCTCCTTGGAAAAATCAACAGGTACTAATATTTTAACCATAATCTATTTGGTTTAGTCAAAGCTATCCTCACTGCCTCTAAAGTCTAATGATCGCTATCAACCGGGAGTCTGACATAGATCAGCTTTCTAACGGGTTATTTTTCAACACCTTCGGGCCTGGAAATTTTCCAGTTGATCAAAAAAGGGTTTTTCTTGTGCGAACCGCCCGGATTTTTCCTGGTAAAAACTATGAATAAATCACCGGAATGGCGAACAACGCACCTAGTCTTTTACGTTAAACAAGAAAAAAGATAACTATGATCATCGACATTAGAAAGAAGTTCAAAAGAATGCGTAAAAGCAGCACACTCTCCACGGAAGAGATAGAAAAACAGATGCAGAGGGTGGTAGCCTATTTGTCGCTGGAAAAAAAAGCGAACGAGATCGCTATGAGCAAAAAATAGGTAACCTGGGCCATCCCATCAACATTCCCATTCCCTTCGGCCACAATAAAATTGTGGACATGTCATCCAGCCATGGATGCGATACCGCATGGTTTAAGCTTTAGGACGCCTACTCAATGGTATAGTTGTCTATATAATCTTGGCGGCTTCTTTCTATTACCTCGTACGCCTCTTCTTTGCCATAGATATCCGTGATCTCGATCTTTTTTACAGGCTGGTCTCCCGGCATTTCTTTGTAAGTAAGAAAATAATGTTTGAGACGATTGATCAAAGTATCGGGACAGTCTTCTATGGATCTCCATTGATCAAATACTTCATCTCCTTTTAAGATCGCAACGATCTTGTCATCGGCCTCGCCATCATCGATCATCCTAAACCCGCCTATCGGGATAGCCGGTACTAAAATATTCCCGTGCGTTATGTTGCGTTCGGTAAGCACGCATATATCCACGGGATCATTGTCACCTACTATATCCGTTCTCCCGGTTTTAAGGTTACAAAACTCGGCGACCCTTTCATCACAGTAAGTTCTTGGAATGAACCCGTATAGGGCAGGGACAATATTGGAAAATTTTTGGGGCCTATCGACTTTTAAAAACCCTGTTTTCTTATCAATTTCATACTTTACTCCATCAGAAGGCGTCATTTCTATAAAGGCGTTCACTACTTCCGGCATATTAGGGCCCTGGGAAATGCCATGCCAGGGATGCGCCATGTACTTGCTAGCGGATACTTTTGTCATAATTCGTTATATTCAAGGTAGTTGATAAGCATGATTCACTGGCAAACGACCAAATAAGCTTTTTATCGAATTTAATTTTGATTCAAATAATTGTACTTATGCTGCTTTGTAAGTTGGGTTAAATTTAAAGTAGAAAATCGACAAAAAAACACACCATGAGGATAATAACCGTACTTCTCTTTTTAGGGATCTCATTTAATGCTGGCGCACAGAGCCTGGACGACCAGTTTCGTGAATTAAGGGATGGGTCCGAAACTTTTAAAGTTTATAAAGTGATCAAACAGACTGAGCTGAATGCTTTCTGGAGCGTGGTCACGGACTCTGTGAAAGAAGTGAGATCAGAACTCGCCGAAGCCTATCTCACGATAGAAAAACAACGTGTCGATATGTCTGAAAGGGACAAGACGATTACCGGGAAGGATGAAGAGATCTCGGAATTAGAATACTCAGCCTCGCATATTTCCGTTTTGGGCATCGGGATGTTCAAAGAGGCCTACTTGGCCATCAGTTTTACCTTAGTGGCCTTACTTATCGCTGCGCTGGTCTTTTTATACGGCCGCTCCAAAACCAGCATTGCCACCGCACGAAAAAAGGTACAAGAATATGCCAAGCTCAATGCGGATTATGAAGAATACAAGAAGGATTCCCTTGAAAAACAAATGAAGCTCCGCAGGGAGCTTCAAACACAAATTAATAAGTTAGAAGAAATTCGAAGTTCCTAGGGAACTTCGAATCATCTTTTGTTATTAGTTAGCCAAATAAGGAATTAAAAGCTCGTTTTTTGGATTCTTAGATAATTTCCTTAATGCTTTCTCTTTTATTTGACGTACTCGCTCTCGTGTTAAGCCCAAATTTTCCCCTATATCTTCCAAAGAGAGGCTAGGACTTTCACTCAATCCGAAATATTGATTGATCACTGTTCTTTCCCTTTCCGTGAGGGTAGAAAGTAAGCGACTTACTTCTCTTTTCAAAGAGTCTTTATATACGATGTCGTTCACTTCATTGCTATCTTCATCTTCCATGACATCCAACAAAGAACTTCCTTCGTCTTCAGAGAACGGTTTGTCGATAGAGACTTGCTTCGTTTGTGATCTTACTGTAGTACGCACTTCGTCTACTGACATATCTAAAAGCTCGGCAAGCTCCTCATCCGTAGGCTCTCTTTCGTATTGCTGCTCCAAAACGGAAGAAGCTTGATCAATCTTAGAAAGTGCCCCAATTTTGTTTGAAGGGATCCTCACGATCCTAGAGTGTTCTGCTAGTGCCTGTATGATCGATTGCCTGATCCACCAAACAGCATATGAAATAAACTTAAATCCTCTCTTTTCGTCAAAACGTTTTGCGGCTTTTACCAAACCGAGATTACCCTCGTTGATCAAGTCATTTAACGGGATTTTATTAGAATAATGATATTGCTTAGCCACGGATACAACGAACCTCAAATTAGCTTTTACCAGCTTTTCAAGCGCTGCATCATCTCCTTCTCTTATCCTTTGAGCTAAATCTACTTCTTCTTCAGGGGTCAAAAGCTCATCTTTTGAAATTTCATTGAAATACTTTTCCAGGGTCCTACTGTCCCTGTTCGTGATAGACTGTGTAATCTTAAGTTGTCTCATTCTCCTTTTTTACCTCTATAAAAATTTGCTTGTTTATCGTTCCCAATTCATATTAACAAATAAAACGCCAATTCGTTCCCTTATTATTTTTTTTTGAAATATTTTTGATACAATTTCAGTTAAAACTTTAAAATTTCCTGTAAAGAACGTTTTCAACAGTTATTTTCAGGAAATTTCGCATTATACAAAAAAAAATTGAATACGATAAGAATTATCTTCATTTAATTAAACGAAGAGTCCGTATCAAATTGTTCAAAATTGACCGAATATTTTTACATAAGACAAATACTCGTCGTGCTCGCTGTGCCTTTTTTCCATGCTAAAACGGCTTATGGGCAAGAATCAGCGGAAAAATTATTTTATAGGGGATACTATTATATCAACACTGACCCCGACAAGGCTATGGACCTCCTCTCCCAAGCCATAGAGCGGGACTCTACCTACAAAGATGCTTTCTTCCACCGGGGGATCATGCTTTTTAAAATGGCTGACTACAAGCGAGCGGTCCATGATTTTGACAAAGCCTACGCCATTGACCCAAGCCTCGACATTGTTTGGATGTATAAAGGATTTGCGTATCGTAATCAAGGCCTACTTGACGAAGCGCTGACTTGCTTTTCTAATTATATCATTGAAAATCCTACGGATACCAGTGCTTATTCCTATATCATCCGGGGAAAGATGCAATACGAGTTGGGAGATTTTGATGGCGCCGTAGAGGACTATGATATGGCCTTAAAGCTTAAACCTCTCGAGGAAAAGTATTATTATTACCGGTTCATCGCATTGTACGAGGCTAAACAATACCAGAAAGCGCTAGAATCTGTATCTGAATTGATAAAGATCACCTCTGGTTTTTACGGCTATTACTTTTACAAAGGCAATGTATACCAAGACTTGGGCCACTACGATTCGGCGATATACATGTACAATGTAGCGATCATAAAAAACTACCAGAACGCAGACAGTTATTTTTACCGCGCAGAATCCTACAAAGCCAAACGAGAGTTTAAAAAGGCGCTGGAAGACTATAACACGGCTATTGTGCTAAAGGATAGCGATGGTTACTTTTTTTCAGCCCGCGGAAATTGTAAATACGAAATGGGGGATAAAGAAGGGGCCTGCGAAGACTGGGACAACGCCGGCAACTTAGGATATTACGAAGATTACGACAAAGTAAAGCGTTTTTGCGATTAAAAATAAAAGATATTTAGTACGCCAGGATCAACGGACCCGGAACATTGTGATCCCAAATTTTATTTTTAATGTTAAAGTAAAAGATAAACCACCGATCAGCATACCTTTGACAAAGCACACCGGTAATCCCGGGAACATGACCTTATCTACTGGTACCCAAAGTATGGGACCGTTGAATTCAAGTGAACTGTTAACGATTTTTAGAGATAAATGACTCAAGAAGATCTCTATGAAGTAGGAACAAGCAAGGTTAAAGCTATGTGCACCGGTGAATTTTCATATTAAATTTGAGCAAAACAGTTAAAGTCAATTATCATGGATAACAGGAAATTTTTACCCCTGATCATCATTGGGGTAGTCGCTATTATTGTATTATTCGGACTATCATCTAGTATTTTTTATACTATTGATGCCGGTGAAAGGGCCGTGCTGTTCAAAAAATTCGGGGGCGGTCTCGACAAAGAAAATGTGATCGGCCAGGGGTTTAACTTCAAAGCCCCATGGAATGACCTATACACCTATGATGTAAAGGAAAACACGGCAGAAGAAAAAATGGACGTACTCGATAAAAACGGGCTTTCGATCAATGTGGATGTTACGGTCCGTTTTCATCCTCTATATGATCAAATCGGGTACCTGCATGAAAACTTTGGAAAGGGCTATATTAACAAACTTGTTATCCCCGAGGTAAGATCTGCTGTGCGGCAGGTTATGGGAAGGTTCACCGCCGAGGAGATCTATTCTACGAAAAGGGCCGAAGTAGAAGCGGGTATCCAGCAAGAAACAGAGACCACACTGGAGCAAAATAACATTCAAATGAAAGCGCTTTTGATCCGTTCCATTAATCTCCCTGAACAGATTAAGCTCGCCATAGAAAACAAGCTTAAGCAAGAACAAGAGGCGCTTGCTTACCAATTTAGGTTAGATAAAGAAAAAAGCGAGGCGGAACGTAAGCGCATTGCCGCAGAAGGTGAGGCCAGGGCCAACCAGATCATCAATAGCAGTTTGACCCCCGAGTTATTAAAAATGAGAGGGATCGAGGCTACCCTGGAGTTATCTAAATCTCCCAATAGCAAAGTAGTTGTAGTGGGCAGTGGAAAAGACGGAATGCCGCTGATTTTAGGGAACAATTAGAAAATCTGGTGGTTTTAATTAAAGCAATTTTTGACTAATTTCACGATCCATTCTTTAAACACATTTAAAATTAAATACTAAACATGTCTGATACGGCTGAACTCAAGATCGACGGAAAAACCTACAGCCTTCCAATAATAGAGGGAACGGAAAATGAAAAAGCTTTTGACATTGCAAAGCTAAGGGGAGAGACAGGTGTGATCACCATAGACCCGGGCTATAAAAACACTGGTTCAACCAAAAGTGCTATCACATTTTTAGATGGCGAAAAAGGCATACTACGTTACAGGGGATACTCTATTGAAGACCTTGCTGAACAATCCAGCTTCATAGAAGTAGCTTATTTATTGATCTATGGTGAGTTGCCTTCCAAAGAGCAATTCGAAAAATTTGAACATGACATCCGCTACCATACCCTTGTACATGAGGATATCAAGAAAATCTTAGAAGGTTTCCCTTCAAACTCCCACCCCATGGGAGTATTATCGTCCTTGGTGACATCGTTAACCGCTTTTTACCCGGAATCGTTGGACCCTAACCGTTCCAGCGAGGCGGTGAATTTGAGTATCATACGAATACTGGCTAAAATGCCGACCTTCGCGGCATGGGCGTATAAGAATGAGATCGGGCATCCCGTAAACTACCCCGATAACAACTTGGATTACTGCTCCAACTTCCTCAAAATGATGTTTGCCCTTCCCGCGGCAGACTACGAGATAGATCCCGTGGTCTCTAACGCGCTGGATAAATTATTGATCTTGCATGCGGATCATGAGCAAAATTGCTCTACCTCTACTGTACGTATTGTAGGGTCATCACAAGCCAGCCTTTACGCATCGCTCTCCGCAGGTATCAACGCCCTCTGGGGACCTTTACACGGGGGAGCCAACTCCGCAGTGATAGAGATGCTGGAAAACATTCGTAAAGACGGCGGGGACACCCAGAAATGGATGGATAAGGCCAAGGATAAGAATGATCCTTTTAGATTGATGGGGTTTGGCCATAGGGTCTATAAGAACTTTGACCCCCGGGCTAGGATCATCAAAAAGGCAGCGGATGACGTACTGGACAAACTTGGCATCGACGACCCTGTCCTTGATATAGCAAAGGGGTTAGAACACGTAGCCTTGAATGATGATTATTTTGTAGAACGTAAGTTGTACCCTAATGTCGACTTTTATTCTGGCATTATATACAGGGCGTTAGGCATACCTGTGGATATGTTTACCGTTATGTTTGCGTTGGGTCGGCTTCCCGGCTGGATAGCCCAATGGAAAGAGATGAGGGAAAACAGCGAACCTATCGGGAGACCTCGACAAGTATATGTAGGAGAAAATTTGAGACCCTACACTGACTTATCTAAAAGATAATTTTCTATAAACTTTCTCAAAAAGGCTAGGTATTTGTTACTTAGCCTTTTTTAATTGGGAAAGGACAACAACTACTATGGAAGAAGAATTTCAAAAAGCCGTAAAAAGGTCAAAAGAACTTACAAAACGCCCTACTAACGAAGAATTGCTGAAACTGTACGCTCTATTCAAGCAAACCACGGAAGGAGATGTAGCAGAAGAAAGACCCGGCGGATTCGATTTCAAAGCTATCGCTAAACATGATGCCTGGGCAGAAATAAAAGGCACCCCCAAGGAACAGGCCATGACCGACTACATTGAGCTGGTGAAAAACCTGCATGAGAAATACGCATAGGTTTGAATTTGTTTTACCAACCGGGAATTGCACAGGGGGTCTTACACCTAGACCCCAGTGAATCCAGGCATTGCATTAAAGTTTTAAGAAAGGGAGTAGGTGAAAAAATCCATATTGTAGACGGAACAGGCGGGTTCTACCAAGCAGAGATCACGAATGACGACCCAAAGCAATGTACCTTTAAGATACTAGGGGCAGATCAAAGCACCAAGCGTAATTACTATGTTCACATCGCCATTGCCCCGACCAAGAACATGGATCGCCTAGAATGGTTCATAGAAAAAGCCACGGAAATCGGGGTTGACGAAGTATCACTTGTCATTTGCCAAAACTCAGAACGACGGACCCTTAAAACCGATAGGCTTGAGAAAAAAGCGATAGCGGCCATGAAACAATGTTTAAAAGCCGAGCTTCCCGAGATCAACCCGGCGCTTGACTTCAAGCGATTTATTCAAAATGTAAAAGCCAGCCATAAATACATAGCTTATGTGGATTCGGAAAATCCCAAAACGCTTTATGGTATCCTACCACCTGCCAGTCATTCTTGCATATTGATCGGGCCTGAAGGCGATTTTTCAAAAGAAGAGCTGCTATCCGCAAATGAGCAGGGCTGGACTAAAGTGAGCCTCGGCCCCAATAGGCTGAGAACAGAAACGGCAGGCCTAGTGGCCTGCCATATTTCTAACTTAGTCAATTCGTAAGACCGCGAGGTTCTTATTTGTAGATCATAAGCCTGGTCTGTGCGGTTCGGCCTCCCTGTTCAATATTGATCATATAAACCCCCTGCCGCAGGTTTTCTTCCATCTCTATTTTATAAAGAGCATTCAGATCGCCGGGCAGTATAGTTTCGCTAAAGATCTCTTTGCCGTAACTATCCGTAATTTCAATTTTTATAGGTGTATCACCATCGCTTTCAATTCTCACAGAAATATTTTCCTGGTCAGTAGGGTTAGGATAAGCTTGTACACTAAAATCGCTAAAAGGATTTTGGATCTCTATGAAAACAGGTCCGTAGGAGGTTTTTGTCCCGTCAAAATCTACCTGCTTTAACCTGTAGTAGTTAGGACCCCGGTATGGATCTTTATCTACCCATTGATAAGTAGTCAGCCCCTCGGTAGTTCCGTTTCCTTCCACCTTTCCTACTACTTCGTACAATAGCCCATTATAGGATTTTTGTACCTCGAAATAGTCATTGTTGATCTCACTAGCGGTTGTCCAAGACACTAAAACCTCGCCCCTTTCTTCTTGCCTGGCGACAAACTCAACTAACTCCACGGGCAAAGGATTAGATCCTGCCCCGTTATTCGCTAACGAGACAATGCTAAAACTAGTCACACTAGCCCCAATATTACCGGCTATATTCTGGTTCCCACCAAATCCCGTGGGTAGCAAGTTGTTCCAACCGGAAACGTCATTGGTATTATCCGCTTTGGCCAGCGTAAGGTTTTCAAAATCACTGATCCCGTCATTTGCCGTGTAATACACGCGGATATCTGCTGAATTAAAGTTATCAGCAGCGGTCCTAAAGATTTCCCAATACCCTACTACTGACAGCCCGTCCTGTGCCAAGTCCGCGGTGGTGGCGCCATAAGTAGTATTGGCCGGGTCAGAAACAGTAAGTGTATTCACATCCGCACTCACAAATGCCACGGAATAATCGGCCGATCCCCCGTCCTGCGAAATGTTCTCAAGATCAAATCTATGGAAAAAGGTTTGCCCTACGGGAAAGACTAAGTTTGCCGGCGCAGCCCCGGTAACCCGGTGAACTAAAGGTCCAATCACATAACTGGTAAAGTTATTGGATAAAAAGCCTCCTGAAATTGCAGCTCCTTCCAAAATAAGTTGTTCATTATCAGAAGTGTAAATAAAACCATCCGTCAATACCAGTTGATTGGTAACGACAACATCATCATTGGTGGCAAACGATAGGCCTGTAGACGAAGTATTGTTTATTTCCAGGATGTTGAAAGTTTCACTGGCGGGGGATTGGACCTGTTGCGCCGTACTTCCATTGAACCTGACCGTTCCTGTTTGTGGGGTGAACGAACCACTTGTCCTGGTCCAATTCCGGCCAATATTGATATCGAAAGTACTACCTCGTAAAACTCCCCCGGCCAGCGTGATGTCATTGCTTACCGAAAGGTTATTGGTAATGTCCTTATTGCCTGTACCTGCTATGCCTAGGTTGTAATACGCGCTAGGCGCACCTACCGGGCTTTTCACAGACTGGTCAGCCGCAGCATTGTAGGTCACAGTATTGTTGAGGTCATTGGCTATAAGGCGACCTGTGGACAAGAAATTCGTTGAAGTAACATTCAAAGCAGCATTGGCCGCATTGGTGAATGTGGAGTTAGAATTATTATCCCCTAAAAAGGCCCCGGTGGCATTTAGCGTTCCATTGTTTGTGATGGTGACATTAGCCCCTATGTTTACGGTACCTCCCAGCGTGATATTAGAACCTACTTGTATTGATTTATCATTATCTACAACGAGTGTCCCTACTGTTTTAGAGCCTGTTCCCGATATTGCTGATGAAATACCTCTTAAAAAGCTCGTACCACTGCCTAGATGTGTGCCATTCAGCGCGTAATTCCTATTTACCGTAATTTCAAAACCAGAATTATCCAATTGGGCACCTGCATTTATTGAGAGATCGGCTACTACCACCGAGTTATCGACCAAGGATACATTATGCCTCAAAACAATATCGGCATTATTATCCGGTACGCAGTTACACGCCCAGGTAGCAGGGTTATCCCAATCCCCGGCTTGCGCAGTTTCAAAATCATCAAAGAAGGTGACAGACACCCCTAGGTTCTCCACCGGTGTACCCGGGCACACATCCAGCGGGTCTTGAAAAGTAACTGCCAAGTTTAAGACCCCGGGAGTGGAAGCGGTGGTCCAATCCACCGTCACAGAGTTTTGATCATTAGCCCCTACGATATTTCCGTCGGAGGTACTCCATAGGTAAGTGTAATTTGTCCTGTTAATAACCGAATAGGTCTCCCCTACTGCACCGAATTGTAGGTTTGTATTCCCTGATATAGGACCGGCGGGGAGTGGATTGATATTTACATTGAGCTCCTCGATCATTCCCGTAGTACACCCGGAACTTTCCGTGACTGTGATAGTCCTTTCTCCTCCAGTCGTACCCCAGTTAACAGTGACATCAGTATCATTCAACAAGGAATAAGTAGACATCCCGTTTTCAGCAAACGTACCCCCGGTCACCGTCCAAGAAAACGTATTACCTGCCGTACCCGTCACCGAGTAGGCCTGGCTCGTGTTGATGCATGCTTCGGTAACTCCACTGATAGCGGATGTTACAATAGTAGGACAGTTAAGTACATCCCCCAAGCCAATTTCTACCCCTGTAGATAAGGCTAGTGTTACAGCGTCTCTTTGCACTTCATTTCCAACAGCGGCAACATGCGTCCCGGGTAGAGTAGAAGGCGTACTTGGCCAATTGTTAGTTACCGTCCTACTGATCAAACGCGTATCAGCATTCAAAGTGAAACTGCTAAATCCATTCGCCGTGACATCAAGGTTATAAGAAGAGGCATCTAAACCGTCGGCCCCGGTTATGGTCCAAGAGCCCTCTGTAAACGCGTTTTCGACGGCAAAGCCGCCATCATCACCTGTTGGCAGCCCGGCACTTCCTGGATCGGATGCAGTAAAGAGCGCCGTCAATGACCCGCCGTTACCCGGCGCGATGACTACTGGCGTAAACTCAAGTGGCAAATAGGCTCCTGCAGAACCTAGTGGGAACAGGAATTCTGTCCCATCGGAATCATCCCGGATCCATCTTCTAAAGTTACCAATTACCCTGCCGGAGGTCCTGGCCAAAGTACCGGTAGTGATGCCATTAGTTCCAAGGGTCAATACATTCGACCCCGTATTGATATTTCCTTGAGACATCACAAGGTTAGAGGATACATCCACAGGACTGTTCAGAATCACTGTACCCGAAGCTTTGGCAATAGTTAGGTTATTGAAGGTCTCACCCCCCGCCCGGGTTATGGACTGGTCGTTAACTCCTTCTATCCTTACCGTTCCCGTACCTTCATCAAAATTCCCGCTATTCGTCCAATTTCCCCATAAGTCTACGTTAAAATTATCCGGGTCAAAGGTGCCGGCCGTAATGTTCAAGTCACCCAGGATCTCTGTTGCTGCTTGTAATCTTTTTATATTTGAACCCGAAATGGTCAAATTAAAGTACTGGGAATTTTCAGGTGTTTTTATGGTTTGGAAATTCCCGTTGTAGTTGATCGTGTTGTTACTTTGGCTGGCATTAAGAATACCGGTGAATAACAACGTCCCGCTAATATTCAATGTACTCCCCGGGCCATTTGTCCACCGTGAGTTCGTATTTTGCCCAAGAAGAGTGCCATTGATGGTCACCGTCCCATTGTTGATCAAGGTCCTGTTAGAATTCACCCGGATGAAACCCGGATTATCAGTATCTAATTGGGTGAATGTTAGGTCGGCACTGGCATCAATACTGATGTTGGCGTTGAAAAGAAGTACGGGACTGTCATTATTATTCAACCCTGCGGAGCCTACGGTAAAACTTCCTGTACCTCTTAAGGTAGTCCCGGATCCGTTCAGGATCAAATTAGGCTCGGGTGTCCCTTGTTCTAGATCAACAATAGCCCCGTTGAGGGTCATATCTCCATTGACTGTTAAGCGATCATTGTTCTGAATGGTTAAGGTTCCCCCGGTGGAGATCTCAATGTTATTGATCGTGCGATCGTCTGTAAGCGTGACATTATGAGGGGATAAGATCCTAACGCTATTCCCTGCCTGTGGCACCAGGCCTCCTACCCAGGTAGCCCCATTATTCCAATTCCCGGTAGCTGCGCTTTCAATTACAGGAAAAACATCTACCGTCAGTGCGACTTCCGCAGCATTTGCGCCACAATCATTACTAGTAGCTATAACGGCTACTTGCCCCGTTGTAGTTGTAGGCCAATCTATCGTGATGCTGTTAGTGGTTCCCCCACCTACTTGGGTGCCCCCGGTTATAGTCCAATTGTAGGTGTAATTGGGATTACTCGTCACAGAGTAAACCGCCCCAGTACTTCCTTCAGCTATGGATGCAGGACCGCTGATGGCAGAGGTTGGAAGCGGGTTTACTTCTACTTCCAAGGTCACAGGCGTACCTACGCCACACCCCCCGGAAACAGCGCTATTGTCCTCTGTTACTTGTAAAGTATAAGTACCCCCAGCAGCACCCCAGTCGATCGTTACCTGGTTATTTCCCTGGCCGGCCGTAATGGTGCCCCCGTCAACTGTCCAAGTATAGATAGAACCCGGTGTGTTAATAACTTCATATTGAACACCTAGGCCATTAATACAATTGACACCGGCTATCGATCTCGTAATTGCAGATGTATTTGCGGGGGTACAATCGGTTTCATCGCCAAGAGCAAACTCTAGGTCTAAAGAGGAAAGATCATTTCTTTGAATAAGGTCTCCACTAGCAGCAGCATGAGTTCCGTTGCCTAACCATGGCGCGGAGCTATTGCCCCTGGAAACAAGCCGTGTGTTAGGATCTTTTGTAAAACTGTTGAACCCAGTGGATAGCACGTCAACGTCATATTGTGTAAAAGTAAGTGGATTTGGCGCTGCTACAGACCAATACCCTTCTGAGAAAGTATTTCTTACCGTGTATCCCCCATCATCAAACGGCAGACCATTGTTACCAGGTGAAGATTGAACAAACTGTGTAATAATAGACCCGCCGGCACTCACTGTTTCCCCGGTAAAATCAATTGTTAAGGGCCTATAGTCCGAGGGGTTTCCTACGGGGAATAAGAAGCTGGATGCAGAATTGATCCAACGTTGAAACTGTCCTACAATAATACCATTCGTATGGTCCAAGGTGCCTTCTGTAATAGAAGAATTCCCAAGGGTGAGTGTATTGGCACCTCCCTGGACATCTCCTTCAGACATGGTAAGCATGTTGTTAACCGTCACGTCGTTTGCCAGGACAAGACTACCTGCCGATTTAGCAATACGCAAGTTATAAAATGATTCTCCAACGGCGTTGGTTATCGTTTGGTCTAATGCAGAAGCAAAAGTGACCTGGTTCGTACCGGGTGTGAATGTACCTGTGTTGGTCCAGTTCCCACCTAAAACCAAATCGAACCCGTTGAGCCTGAATATCCCGGATATCAACAGGTCTTCTTCCACGGTAGTAGCGGCTTGTAGGTTTTTATTGTTACTCCCCGATAACACCAAGTTGGCATAGCTGGTGACAGGAGTCTTGATGACCTGGTTCCCATTCCCAGAATATTCGACAAGGTTACCGGCACCAGAGGCATCTAATCTACCCGCAGCTAAAAGAGTTCCTCCTATAGTAAGGACGGCTCCATCGTCATTGACCCAAGTGGAATTTGCATTCTGACCTACCAAATTCCTATTGATGGCCACTCTTCCGCGGTTGGTAACGATCCTATTTGAGCTTATCCTAATAAAACTGGGATTGTCCGGATCTTGTTGATCAAAGGTCAAATCAGCCGTAGCTGCTATCGTGATGTTGTTACTGAACGCAAAGATATGAGAGTTATTATTGTTTAGCCCCGCAGTAAACTCTATTACTCCTGTGCCATCTAAAATAGCCCCATCACCCGTCATAACTATGTTCTCCTGGGGTGTGCCTTCTTCCCGGCTATCCAGGATCCCGTTCACCGTTAGGTTCCCTTCAATGGTGAGGAGATTATTGTTAACAGTGATCAATTCTCCACCACTGCGGATATCAAGGTCTTGTACTGTAACGTTCGCACCGGGAAGCGTTACTATATGACTGTCATTGATCCTGACGTTATCACTAGAGGAGGGCACAATATTATCGACCCAAGTAGAGGCCGTATTCCAGTCTCCGCTTTGAGCACTTTCTATCACCTCCAACAATGTAACCCCTAAGGTTACATTAGCCGCATTTTCCCCCGGGTTACATGCCGAGTTTTCATTGGCCACAACTGAAATCGCAAATGTACCGGGATTATTTCCCCAGTCTATTGTGATACTTGATGTCCCTTGTCCTGTTGCAATTGTACCACCCTCGGGTAATGTCCAAGTATAATCGTACCCATTGTCAGTAACGGAATATGTAACCCCAGTATTGCCTACTCCAAGCGTTACACTCCCGGAAATGGTCGATGTAGGAAGAGGGTTGATATTTACCTCAAGTTCTATGACCGAGCCGTCACCGCAACCAAACACCGGCGAGAAGTTATTATTTTCAACCACTGTCAAGAGGCCCGGACCTCCCACCGCTCCCCAATCTACGGTCACGGACTGGGTCCCTTGCCCTGCCACTATGTTTCCGCCGGTTACGGTCCAAGTATAAGTAGAGCCGGCCAAGCCACCAACAGCGGTATACACAACGCCGGTTTCATTAATACATACTTGGAGGTCACCTGTGATGTTATTCGTATTTGCCGGATCACAATTGGTGGTGGTACCTATCGCTACCTCGGAGCTAAGAGTGGTCAAGTTGTTCCGGCCCAAAGTGTTCCCTGTAGGAGTGACATGAGATCCTTGCACTACCCAAGGATCACTGCTGGTGGCCCGGATCATCACCCTACCGGTACTCACATCGAAAGGATTCCCATCAAAACTCCCGGTTTCAATAGTAAGGTCATAATCATTACTTTCTAAGGCATCTCCTTTAGTCAAAGTCCAGTAGCCTTGGGTGAACGGGTTCCTGATGGTGGCTGCTCCATCCGTTATGTCCAGCCCGTTTGCCCCGGGATTTGTTTCGTTAAATGAAACGGTGAGAGAGCCCTCTGCTGTCAATGCATTAAAAGACACGGTAATAGGCTCAGCACTTGTTGGCGGCCCTACCGGGAAAAGTACATTGGCTTGGTTGGCAGCAGCGATCCACCTTTTGAATGGGCCGATGATCTTAGAGGGTGCCGTTCTACTCAATGTTCCAAGGTTGGATGTACTGGTCCCTAAAGTAAGAGTAGCAGTATTTTCAATGTCACCGGCATCCAAGGAAAGCTGGTTACTTACGATTACATTGTTGTTTAACTGTAATGTACCGGCGCCTTTATTCACCTCAAGGTTGTAGAAAGTCTCCGTAGAAGAAGTATTTAAGAATTGGTTAGCGGAACCGTCGAAGGTCACGGTCCGTATTCCTTCCTCGAAAATACCGGTACTGGTCCAGTTTCCACCTATGCGCAGATCGTTATCATTTACATTTAGTGTACTGTTTATAGTAAGGTCATTGGTAATGACAGTGTTAGCCTGCAAGGACTTGTTGTTTGTGCCTGTCAGCACCAAATTATAATAGGTATTAGAGCTTGGATTTTTAATGTTTTGACCTGCGCTTCCGTTGTAAGTAACCGTATTTCCTACCGCTGACGCGTCCAAGATACCCGTATTAAGAAGGGTACCTGCTATAGTTAAGGAGGAATTATCATTATTTATCCAACGAGCGTTAGCGTTTTGACCTGTTAAATTACGATTGATGGAAACTATACCATTGTTGGTCACTATCCTATTGGATGAAATGCGAATGAAACTAGGGTTACTCGCATCTTGGTGATCAAAGGTCAAATTTGCCGTAGAAGCAATGACGATGTTGGCATCAAAGGCAAAAATGTGGGAATTATTGTTGTTAAGGCTTGCTGTAAATTCGATGACCCCAGTACCGTCTAAAATAGCCCCATCACCTGTCATCACGATGTTCTCTTGTGGAGTGCCTTCCTCACGACTGTCTAATATACCATTTACGACCAGGTTGCCTTGGATAGTGAGTAAGTCATTGTTCGTAGTGATCAATTCACCTCCTTGGTCTATCGTGAGGTTTTGAACGGTAACATTACTTCCCGGGAGAGTGACCACGTGATCCGTTGAAACTCTCACATTACTATTAGAGGAAGGTACTATTCCCCCTACCCAGGTAGAGTTATCATCCCAGACCCCCGTTTGGGCACTTACTATTTCGCTCAGCACCTCTACGTTCAACGTGACGGCAGGCGCACTTGACCCACAAGCGGTATTGTTAGCTACAACCGACAGGGTGACATTACCGCTGGTAGTGCCCCAATCTACGATAGCTGTATTAGAAGTTGGGCTGGTTGGATTAAAAACGTGGTCGGCCGCCGGTGTCAAGGACCAGCTATAGGTATACCCCGCTTGATTGTCAACGGCATAAGCCACACCCGCCTGGTTTGTACTGACACTGGCAGGGCCTGTGAGGTTTGAAGCTGGTATTGGATTGATATTCACATTCAACACAACAGGCGAGCCGGGTCCACATCCTCCACCGGCACTATTATCTTCAATGACTTGGACCTGTCCGACTTGGCCTGTGCTTCCCCAGTCTATTGTAATACTGTGGCTCCCTTGTCCACTGGCAATCACGCCTCCTACTACCGTCCAGTTATAAGTTGAACTCGGCGTATCTATAACAGAATAAGCTTCACCAGTGTCATTCGTACATACATCGGTAACACCACTTATGACTGATGTGGACGGTAAGCTACAGTTATCATTTTCTGCAATTGTGTATTCAGCGGAAAGGATATTTAGACCGTTCCGTTGAACCGTAGGACTCATAAAAGGGGAGCTAACGTGGGTTCCACTTACGGCCCAGTCACTACTGCTATTGGCTCTTGTCACAATCCTAGTATCTGGAGAGATGGTAAAACTCGAAAAGCCATTCGCTGTAAGGCTTACGTCGTAGTTAGTGCTCGAGAGGGAATTATCCCTTGTCAACGCCCAGTAACCTTCAATGTACGTATTGTTCAGGTCAAAGCCGTTGTCATCCAAAGGCGTAGTGGCAAGAGGACCCGGGTTTGACTCGACGAACTCCGCTAATAGCGACCCCGGTGTAAGGTTCAGAAATGAAACTGTAATAGGATTATAGTTTAAGGCTGTCCCAACAGGGAATAAGAGATTCGACTGGTTGCTGGTATTTACCCAACGCTCAAACCTTCCGATGATTGTTGCCGGTGCTACGCGGACCAAGCTACCAAGCTGCCCTGTGCCTGTACCTAATACAAGTTTATTCGAACCGGTATTGACCAAAGCGTTGTCTAACGTAAGGGCCTCGGTCACTTGTATATTCGAGTTAAGTCGCAGCGTTGTCCCTCCCTTTATTACGGAAAGGTTATAAAATGTTTCGTCTACCGAAGTAGTGATGGATTGATCATTTGTCCCGTTAAAAGTTACAGTCTGCACGCCCTCGTTAAACGTACCGGTGTTGATCCAATCCCCGCCAATGAACAAATCATTCCCGTTAGCATTTAAGATGCTGCTGATCGTTAAATTATTGCCTACAGTAGTGTTAGCCGGTAAGGATTTTATATTGGTTCCAGCCAATGTAAGATTATAGTAGGTGCTTCCTTGTGGATCGGCTATGGTTTGGTTACCAGCCCCATTAAAGACTACGGTATTGCCCGTGGCATTGGCCACGAGTACTCCCGTGGCAAAAAATACACCTCCAATGGTCAAGGTAGAACCTTCCGCATTGATCCAAGTAGAATTTGCATTTTGAGTTACTAGGTTGCGGTTGATAGAAACAGCGCCATTATTGGTTACTATACGATTGGAAGATATCCGTATAAAGTTGGGGTTATCCGCATCTTGATGGTCAAACGTGATATTAGCACCGGCAGCAATGGTAATGTTATTATTAAAAGCAAAGATATGGGAGTTATTATTGTTCAAGCCTGCCGTGAATGCAATGGTGCCGGAGCCGTCCAAAATGGCTCCATCTCCTGACATTCGAATATTTTCTTGCGGGGTACCTTCTTCCCTACTGTTCAAAATTCCATTGAGCAATAGGTTCCCGGCTATTGTAAACAGGTTATTATTCCTAGTGATCAATTCAGCGCCTACTTGAATTTCTAGATTTTGGACGGTAACATTGTTTTCCGGCAAAGTCACGACATGGTTGGTATTGATCCGGACGTTATCTAAGGTGGAAGGGATTGTTCCTCCTACCCAAGTCGAACTTGTATTCCAATCTCCTGTTTGAGCACTTTCGATCACATCATTAACAAGTACTTCCAAGGTTTGGACGGCAGCATCTAGACCACACGAAGTATTAGTCGCAGTAACGGCAACTGTTACCGTACCTGTGGTTGATCCCCAGTTGACGGAAGCCATAGCTGATGCATCCTCTACCAATACATGATCCGCGGTAGGCGAGATTGACCAATCATAGGTATACCCGGCATTTGATTCCACGGAATAGGCTACGCCTTGCTGCCCGGAAACCACCTGCGCGACTCCCATGATAGGTGACGTCGGGATGGGATTCACATTAACATCCAGGGTGACAGGTGTTCCATTGCCACACCCCCCGGTACCACTGTTATTTTCGATCACTTGCACCTGGCCCACTTGGCCAGTAGCTCCCCAATCCACTGTAATACTAGAGGTTCCTTGTCCACCAGTAATGACCCCACCGGTGACCGACCAAGCATATGTAGAACCTGCTGTATTAGTTACGGAATAGGCATCTCCCAGGTCATTTAAGCAGACATCAGCGGGCCCGGAAATGACCGATGTTGAAGGGAATGAGCAACCGTTATTTTCTGCAAGGGTATATTCGGCAGAAATTATACTTACATTGTTTCTCCTAGCAATAGGAGAAACAAAGCCGGTACTCACATGATCCCCGTTGATTTCCCAATCCGCCGAACTGTTCGCCCTAACCAAAACCCTGGTATCAACACTAGGAGTGAAGGAAGAAAAACCATTAGCCGTTAGACTAATATTGTAATCATTGGAGTTCAGCGCGTTGGCTGTGGTAAGCCTCCAATAACCTTCTAAATAAACATTGTTTATATCCACACCGTCATCATTGAGCGGAGGGTTAGTGATTGCTGAAGGGGCAACAGGAACAAATTCGGCCACTAGGGAGCCTTCACTGAGTAGGTTGACAAGGTTCAATTGTACCTCGTTGTTATGAGAAGCAGTACCTACTGGAAATACTAAATTCGCTCGATTCCCAGCATTTACCCATCGCTCAAACTCACCAATTATGCTGACCAAACCTGATGTATTTAGTGTACCGGTGGAGGCCGTGCTAGCGCCTAACGTAAGCCGGTGACTGTTTGTATTTACCAGCGTATTGGTCATATCAAGTGTCCCATTCACCTGGACATCCGTCCCTAACAAGAGGCTAGTACCTGATTTTGACAAGGTCAAGTTATTAAAAGCTTCAAGCGCAATCCCTCCCAAAGTTTGGGTAGACCCAGAATTGAAAGTTACCGTTTCGGTACCTTCCAAGTAGATCCCATTGTTTGTCCAATTCCCTTGTAAAACAATATCAAAGTTAGCAGGGTTAAAAGTGCTGGAATTCACAAAATCCCCAAGAATAGTAGTCGTGGACTGTAAGGTTTTAGTGTTAGTACCACTTGTGGTGAGATTAAAATACTGTCCTCCTGTTGGGTTTTTAATGGTTTGATTGCCGCCCCCGTTGTAGTTTACCGTATTATTAGTTGATGAGGCGTTCAAAATGCCGGTCGCCAGGAGTCCTTGGCCAATATTCAAGGTAGAACCATCCTCATTTGTCCAGGTAGAGGTAGCATTGGCCCCGGTGAGATTTCGATTGATGGTAACAACACCATTATTGGTAACTGTGACCCCTGCCTCAATTCTTAAGAAATCAGGATTATCCGGATCCGGCTGGTCAAACAATAAGTCTGCTGTAGAAGCGATAGTTGTGTTGCCACGAATAAAGAATATCGCACTATTGTTATTGTTGAGACCCGCGGTAAACTCGATGGTACCGGTACCATCTAAAATACCACCGTCACCTGTCATCCTGATATTTTCTTGCGGGGTACCTTGTTCCCGGCTGTCGAGGATACCATTTACCGTTAAATTATTGGTTATGGTCAAGATCCTGTTGTTAACAGTTACCAATTCGCCGGGATCGTCTATGCCTAGGTTAGCCACGGTAACAGCAGCATTAGGTAGGGTAACCAAATGACGCACTGTTACTCCCGAAGTGGCTGATGGAATACAATTGCAGTTCCAAGTAGTGTTCGTATTCCAGTTACCGTCCTGGACGCTGACTATATCAAGGGTACTGGCAGTTGCGTTGGTAGTCCCTAATGTATAATAACCATCTTGAAGTAAAGCGTTACTTACGTCAAATTGTATTTGATCCGTGTTGACTAAAGAAGGCGTTAAACCTAAGTCAATAAAGTTGCCGCTGTTCGTAGACCGATACAGCATGGTATAGTTTGCCGTAGCCCCTGGTACCGATCCTACTCCATCTCCGAAGTCAAAACTAATCGTAGCATCAAGGTCCGCTGCTGTAATTTTTTCTATGTACCATGTCCTGTTCCACCGGGCATCTGCACCGGCAGGCAGGTCTTGCATCGTGGTCCCATTTGGCACCCCGTTGTGGGCGGCCATCACAAATTCATCATCTACAAAAGCGTTCAATTGTTCTAAAACCAAACCTGCTCCACTCTCCGCCATGATTTGTGTTTGGGCAGAGGCTTGGCCAATTCCTATTAAGTCAAAATCAAACTCTCCATTCCCGGCCGTATCTCCTTGGTAAACATCATCCGCTCCAACGATGGGCAGGTCATATTTCGCCGAAACATAGTTTTTTAATATTATTTCTTCCGCCGGGTTTAAGAGACGGTTAAAGAGTAGTACCTCGGCAATATGCCCGGTAAATGCACCACCGGAAAGTGACGCACTAGTGTTTATCCTAGTATCACCGGATATGCCAATCCGAATATTTCCTGAATGTGCCAAAACACTGCTGGGCACGGTAACTGCGGCAGCGTTCTGGGTAACGACAGTATTATTTGCGTTTAATCCTGCTCTTATCTCATTACTCGCTCCATCATATTGAAACCTTACAAAATAGTTTTCATTGATCGAAATGGGGAAATCTGCAAACCATATGTCATTTACGTTGGTAAAATTAGTCCACAATTGACAATACAATCGACCATTGTCAATATGTATGTTAAATCCATGCGTACCCCCTCCCTGTTCATAAATAACTTGTGTATTGGTAACGTTACCACCGGTTCTAAAAACAAAGAAGAATTCTTTTGCATTAAAAGGTCCTCCCGGGGCATTAATATCAGCATCATTAGCAATCTCAAGATCGTCTCCTCCGTCAAAAAAAAGTGCTGGTTGTCCATTTATAACATTGGCCTGTAAATCAGGTCGGTCTCCTCCTGAGCCCTGTGAAGCATCATTATCATTGTTAAACAAATCGTCAAAAATCTGTATACGATTATTTCCATCTATAGTATTTGAGCTTCCATCAGCACGATACCAAGACACATTACTGGGGTCAAGATCGTTCCCAACTCCCCCTGGTCCGGATTGGGCAAATGCAATTCTGATAGAACTGCTGATCATAATCGAGATAAAAAGGATTCGATAAATTAAGGCCATTGTTTATAGTTTGTTGAGAGTCGTTGTTGTGAATACTTTTTTTGATCAAAAAGTAATCTCATTTTTTAAATTTATTACATACGTAACATTTTGGTATACAGCGTATTAATGTAAAACTTCTTGGGTAAGTCGGTGAACTGATAAGTTAAACCTGTGGAAGATAAAATTAATACCATAAGTGAACTTAAGTTAATATTAAAAGGAGAAAGTTAAGTCAACGAGGACATATTTTCATTGTAATAGTCGGGGAAAAAAGACAATTTTTCACCTTTTGAGTCCCAAATCTTATCATACGTCGATATACCGGGTTAAAAGTCAACAAGATAGGGATAGTAACTTAATTACCTTACAAACCCTACTATTTCTCGGTGTTGTTTTAGGTATCTCTCTTTGTTCAAAAACTATCAACCTAAACTCGATGTAAAATATACCCGGATCAAATTTGAGGAGATCTCTTCGCGATTCTTTGAGCTTTATAGCCTCAGTGGCCTGGGAAGCTTCGCTGCAAAGGCACAAATGCACTAAAAACTACCCTGGATAAAATCAAAGTAATAAATGGTTATCGGGTTCAGTTCAGCAAAATATGTGCAATGGTTTAAAAAATTAGGGGATGTCCCAAAAAGACATCCCCTAATTTCAGTTCTTAAATTAACGGATCCTATTTGATCATGATTTTCTTTTTGATCGTGTTAGAACCTTTTTGCACGATCAACATATACACTCCCTGTCTTAGTAAACTATTAGACTGTACATTGATCACGTCAAACAGTTGGTTGGGTTCCAATTGTTTGTTGTAGTACTCTCGTCCGTACAGATCTACCAACTTGATGCTGACAGGCGCTTCTTCCGTAGTCACTACCTGGACATTTATATTGTCCTGTGTGGTAGGATTAGGGAATGTTTTTACATCGAATTCACCTTCACTATCCAACTGCAGGACGACTACTTTTTCTTCTACTTGCGATCCCCCGTCGAAATCCACTTGTTTCAAGCGGTAATAGTTAGCTCCAAAGAATGGGCTTCTATCGACAAAAGTGTAGGTATTCGCATCGGTAGTGGTTCCGGAACCTTTCACCAACCCGATGGTTTCGTAATCCTCGCCGTTAGAAGAACGTTGAACTTCAAAGAAATCATTATTCACTTCTGAAGCTGTTTTCCAAGTAAGGTGTGCTTCACCTTCTAACAGTTCTCCTTCAAACGAAGTCATGGTAACGGGTAGTGGGTTCGCAGGATCCGATGAGCCGAAAGTAATCGGGCTAAATGAAGTGAATCGGAAGGATGATCTCACAGAACCAGCACTTGCATTCCCCGAGGTTGCACCGTTACCTTCATCTCCCCAAACACCGGCTTCGAAGTGAGCCACTCTTAACGTACTTACATCGTTGATAAAGCTGCGTGCACCGTCTTCCCAGTACAAGGTTACGAAGGGTTCACCTACACCTGAAGGTCTGCTAAGATCCCAATATTCCACGGTACTTACACTGTACAGGTCAGGGTCCATTGTATAGTCACCAAAGCCGGCATCAAAGTATTCTGCCACAAAAGTGGAACTGGTCAACATACCCGTGATCTCGATCCTGGCGAAAACACTTCCTTTTCCTACAGGGAATACGAAGTTGTCTTGCCCGATCTTGGTCATCGGTCCCGAAATATAACTCGCCGATGTATTCCCCCCTGCTAAGATCGTATTATCATTCATCGTCAGCATGGCGAAATTAGAAGTCTCGATGATTCCATCCGTTAGTGTAAGGGTACCATTAGCGTTAATTGCTATTGGACCATTGGTAACCACTTGGGGAAATACACCCGAAGTATTGTTAATGGTAAGATTGAAGAACGTCTCACCGGAAACATTACTTAAGTTTTGCTGGGTTGCCCCATTGAAGGCCACAGTACTTGTTCCCGGAACAAATGTTCCCGTGTTAACCCAGTTTCCTAATACAGTAATGGAATTATTACCTGCTGACAAGGTGCTACTGATAGAAATATTACCACCAACGGATAAACCTGTCGATAGCGTCTTAGTATTCGTTCCGCCGATCACTACGTCATTGAAAATGCTTCCCGAAGTATTGGCAATACTTTGGTTGGCACCATCAAAGGTGACGGTTGAACTACCATTTACAAACGACCCTGTGGCGTTTACATTCCAGTTGCCAGCCACATTCAGCGTATGTGTGGCACTGGTGATTTCCAATGTGCCATCCACAATGGTAAAATCACAATCTATATCAATAGCATCCGCTGATTGGAAGATCGCTGTACCTGGCACTCCACTGTTGATTTCTAAACCACAGAAAGCTGATCCCCCTGTTGTCAAAATCTTAGTTCCTGTGGCTGCTGTTAACACTACAGTTGAACTGCCACCATTATTGAACGTACCTGAATTTGACCATGTATCACCTACCGTGAGGGTTGTATTTGAGCCAGCGTCTACGGTAAGAGTACCAGCGTTAGATACGGAGCCTGTCACATTTAGTGATCGGTTCGTGTTAATTGTAAGCACAGCCCCGGTGTTGATCGTTACATTACCAGCATCGGCATTGTTATTCGATATGATCGGATCGAAGCCTGTGTTTGGAATGAACACGTTGGTCAAAGTACCTGGCACACCGTTACTACCTAGTCCATCATCCCAGTTCGCCGGGTTATGCCAATCTTGGTCACCCCCGATATTGGTCCAAGTCAATACTGGGTTAGAGAATGACCAACGGATAAATCCAGTGGTTGCCGACCCGTCAGGACTATCATCCTCGAAATCTTGACCCGCTAATAGCCCAATGGCATCTTCAAAAGTTACCACACCAGTGCCTGAAACTCGTCTCACATTAATGGCAGGGCCATTATTGAAGGTCGTATTACTCACAGTAAAGTCAGTGAAGTTATTGAGCATATTTAGGTACCTGCCTCCGGAAGCCCCATTTGAGAACGTACCATTGGATAGGTTATTCGTTGCGTCGATCAAAGATCCCGCATTGAACTGGATACCATTGAAGCCCATTAACTCCGCCAAGTAGAACTGTGCCTCTAACTCACCCCCTGAGGCTACTGTGAAGGAATACCTTCCTGACGGCGTACCCGTGATCGTTGCGATGTTAGCGGCGTCCGTTCCTACGGCTCGGAACACACCCCCTGAGCTGACAGTGACCCCTGCATTTGCTCCCATATTCAATGTGGCATTCGGCCCCATGTCAAATACACCGGCTACAGTAAGTTCATCGATCCCTGAGCCGTCCCCGATAGTAGCAGTTTGGCCATTCAGCGCCAATGTTCCACTAGCTACCTCCAGATCATCATTGATTGACAAGCCATTCGTCAATTGGTAAGTGGTAGCCCCACCTGCACTGATCCGGACATCAAAGAAGGCAGAACCTCCTGCGTTCAACGTAGTTGTACCTGCTGTAGTAGAGTTAAGCACTAATAGCCCATTACGTGCCTCGTAGGTACCTCCCGTATTCACGAAATCTCCTCCTACGGTTACTGTACGGTTACCTGTGGTGACATCAAATGTCCCAGCGATTATTGTAAAGTTATTTCTAATCTCAGTGTCCGTAGAGATTTGAAGCGTACCCGTGGAATTGATCTCTACATTGGCAAAGGGAAACGTACCATTATTGATGGTCTTGAGTCCTGACGGATTGGTAAAGGCCACGATACCACTTCCCTGGGAGAATATACCAGATCCTCCTAGTGTCCAGTTCCCATCTACTTCCAGGCGATCATTAGCAGAGTTCATCGACAAAATACCGTTAATGGTAAGTTCCCCGGAAATATCCAGGTCGACTCCTGCATCAGCAGTGTTAATCGAAAGCACACCTGAAGTAATCGTCAAATTGTTTACTACGGCACCACTGCTACCAATTTCAGGTGAGGCACCGCTGGCCACAATTTCTGCGTTATCCGTAGCTGTTGGCACCCGTGGAGGAGTCCAGTTAAGGGCATTGTACCAATCAGCACTTTCGCTACCATCCCATTCAATCGTAACAGGCCCTGTCCAATCGATCAAGTTATTAGGATCATTATCAAAAGACTCCCCGGCAAATACACCTGTTGCGTTATAGAATTCGACGTTTCCGCTAGATGAGGCACTTTTCGTTACGTTGAAAGCGCCTCCCCCGGGGTTAGCCGGGAAAGCTACATTTTCTATCCTATTAGCACCCGTTAAATCTTGAGTGTTCTCTATCCTAAACAAGGTCTGTCCTCCCTCACCGTTGGTGAAAGTACCATTACTAAAATTATCTGTCAAATCGATGGTACCTAAGCTGGTCACAAAAATGCCTGCGTTATCCATCCATTCGAACAGGTAATTATTGGCATGAATTGTACCGTTTACGCTGAAATCATACCTGCCTCCGTCTCTACGCGTCACAGAAGCTACGTTTCCAACAGAACCTACCACATAGATGGTACCTGTAGGATTTACTGTCAAAGCAGTTCCATTCCCCAAGGCCATCGTACCTCCATCTCCTACACGATAAACTCCTGAGATAGCTACAACATCTGCACCGTTCCCTAGTGTCACGGAGTTACCATTCCCATCAAACTCACCCGAGGTAAGCGTGAAGTTACCATTAAGGATCATATCATCCAGCATGGTGTAAATTGCGCCTGAATTGATCGTTAAGTTTTGCAGCGTAGATCCGTTCATAGAAATATTTGCTGCGCTACCGAGCCCGGCCCTGTTCAGGATGTAGGTTCCACTAGTTACAAAGGTACCCGTACCTGACGCTGTCAAGTCGCCCCCAATAGTGCCTGTCAATCCATTCAAAGAGAATGAACCTGATAGCACCCTTAGGTTTTCGTTGATCTGTATATCATTGTTCGCCGCCTGGGCTAAAACACTACCGTTTACCGTAATTCGATGGAAATCATTGCTCCCGGCTAACCCTGAGCGAATATCCTGGGTACCGGTGGTACCGTCAAAAACAACTTCCCCATTCCGTGCCATAAACAGACCTCCCTCATTATTTTCCCAGTCACCGGCTACATTGATACGGAAGTTAGACGTAGTTACATCCAAGGTAGCCGTATTGACATCCAAAGTGCCATTTACATCGATGTTTCCACCCAACGTTTTCGTGGTAGCGTTTACCAACTCCAAGTTGCCGTAGGTTACCGGGGCGATGGTTTGATCAATTAATCCTTCATACCTTGATTGGCTGGTAGGATCCATATCGTAAGTAGCAAAATTAGACGGGAAGTTATTTGTACCAAGTACATAAATTTGTTCCCCTGCCTCTAGTGTGAAAGTACCTGTACCATTAGTACTGTTGATCAAGAAAGTCCCACACCTCAACGTATTGATCGAGTTTCTGACAATTACGTCCCCTGTCACGTCTACATCGCCTAGCAGGTCTATCCGGGCAGCACCACTAAAGTCCAGTGTATTGAAGCTACCACCATTGATATCTTGGTCACCACCGGTCCTATCGAAAACAATAGTCCCAGACCCGGCATAGCTGCCGCTGCCTGTCCAATCGTCACCACTGAAGGTATGACTTTGGTCTCCATCGTTAAAGGTACCCCCTACGTTGATCACGACATCACCATTCATATCAATAGTACTGGATGGTGCCGCAGATATAGTAGAGTTTACCGTTAAAGTACCTGCGGTGATCACTGTCCCGTTCATATCCTTAGTCCCTGTACCAGCTACGGTCAAATTCCTGAAAGAAACATCTGTAACGGTCTGACCTGCCCCGTCAAGAGTTACCGTACCGTTGGTAGTGGTAGAAAATGACCCGCCAACATTATCAATGTTACCAGCAACGGTAATATCATAATTATTGGTGGTCGGGGCTACGATCCCAGAAGAAATAGTCACGTTTCCATCGATGTTCACATCACCCTGGAGGTTAAAGGTAGCCGCACCGTTGAAAACCACATTTCCAAATTCGGAATCTCTTGGCTGAATGTTTACCGCACCGGAAGGAGCTGTGAAAGTCACGGTTGAGTTTCCATTATTGAAGAGCGCGTTAGCATTGCGTGTCCAGCCTCCCCCTATTGTAATTTCACTCGTAGCATTACCTACTGCCAAGATGGGGAATCCTCCTACACCTGTACCTATTACTATATCCGTGATCACCGTAAGATCGAAACCGTTCGTTACTTGCAGTATTCCATCGGAAATGGTAAGGTTCCTACAGGTGGCATCTGCATTGCCAATGATCGGATCGTTACCTGCATCCGGTATTAACACCTCGATCGTATTGTTAGGTACTGTTTCCGGTGACCAGTTTCCTGGGGTATGCCAATCTGTGCCTATTGCACCTGTCCAGGTAACCAGCGTTGCCGGTGGCCAGTTGATCTTGGTACCGTCCCCGTCATCTTCATACAGCTCACTACCCATCAAACCCCCTATGTTATCTACAAACGTAACCGTTCCAATAGCAACAGCACTTCGTTGAACGTTAAAGTGGACCCCGAGGGTAGGTGACGTACCATGGTTAAATGTCACATTACCAATATCAGGAAGGCCAGTAACGTCCGCTTCTATGATAAGATACCTTTTAACAACGCCGCCCCCAGTGTTTATTTCAGACCATGCTCCGTCAGATAGGTTGTTAGTAGGATCTATCGTGGCCCCGGACTGGATATCCAAACCTTCGTTAACAAGGAACCGAATATTGTAGAACCTAGCTGCGATCGTTCCCGTCGTAATATCGATGTCGATCCGGTTACCACCATTAGAACGCGTCAGGTTTGCAATACTGCCACTAGTTCCTACCACTCTCAATGTTCCTTCTACAATAACACGCGCATCGTCATCTGTACAATCAAACTGTAATGTGGAATTTGCATCTACATCCAATGTTCCGCCTGTTTGTACACTCACTAACTCTCCCAGCGGTGTGCCTGCATCATTATCTCCAATCGTCAGAACCGTACCGTTAAGATCAAGCGTAGCTCCATTTCCAATGGTCAAGTTCTCATCGATCTCTGTGTTTTGTAACAACGTGTAGGTCCTGATGCTGGTCTGCGCCTGGTTGAAAGTGACATTATAGAAATCACTGCCATTGGTAAAGATCGTTTTACCGTTGGTATCATTACTTTCAAAAGCTACCGTACCTAACCGCCTGGTGAAGGTTCCGTTATTTGTCCAGTTACCGGTAACGGTTACATTGTAATTAGAGGTATTGTTTACATCTAACGTTACCCCGGACGCTATCGTGAGGTCATTCAATGACCAAGCGCCTTGCATAGTCTTAGTTCCCCCCGATGTCAAATTCACATCCAACGCTGTGAAGGCCGGAATAGATTGTCCGCCAGTCCTATCAAAGGTCAGGTTGGCGTTTGATGTATTCCAGCTCCCATCCACAGTAATGGTAGATGCAGCTAATGTGTGGCTCAAAGCTCCAAAATCTACTGACGATCCTGCTTCGATGGTAAGTATGTCACCATTTTGATCCAACGAGTTGTTAACAAAGGTTTTCACCCCTGCGTTGGAGAAAATGATATCGTCATATGCCCCAGCAGCTCCGGGATCAATAGTTTGAGGGCCTGTACCGTCGAAAGTGATCCTGCCCGTGTTCGTAGTGTGTGTAAATGTACCGTTAACGGTCCAATCTCCTGCACACTGGAAATCTATGTTGGCCGTCATGGTCACCCCAGCATCTATGGTGAAACCACTTTTAATAATGAGCAAGTCATCCCCTGAAGTAAAAGGCTTAGAGCCTGTATTCGTAAAGACTACATTATCAAAAGTGATCACATCCGGGTTCGTATCCCCGTTTAGAAACTGGATGGTTTGGTCAGCCCCATCAAAGGTGACTGTGTTAGTAGTAGCCGTGTAATCGCGAATATCAATATTCGTACCGGCTAAATTGAAATCAAAACCACCGTCATTGAGTACCATCAGGTTATTCCCGATCAAGAAATCCCCGTCCACATCCAGGTTACCGTCTGGAGTTGCACTTCCCTCGTAGGCAATATTGAGCTCACCGTAGGTGATCGTACCTCCATTGGTATAGATCGTTTTGTCATTATTGGAGCGTAAGATCACCCGGCTTGTTTGATCCAAAGAATAACTACCAAAGTTGGTCGGGAACGCCGGACCTGTGGAAGAAGGAATATCAGCATCCAACCTGGAGCCTGCCGTCAAAGTAAAATTGGTGGCTCCTCCAGAACCTGTCATGGTGTTAGTATTCATGTCCAATCTTACACCGTTTTGGACAATAACATTTCCTGTTACCGTTAAGTCACCATTCATAACCTTATCGCCAGACCCTGTAAGGATCATATTGTTAAAAATAGTGAGATCAGGATCTATACCCCAATTGGCAGCACCATTGTGGATCACAGTCCCCCCGTTCCATGCGATCTGACGACCACCGGTAGGCAAGTTAATATCATCCCCTAATGTTAACGTGAAACCTGCCATATCCAATTCCGTATCCGTATCGTTGATAGTAAGGTCAACGGATACTGTAAAATCACCAGTTGCCGTTTTGGTTTGAAGATTACCCGTGTTATTTCTCCGCAAACTCAAATTAGAATACGCAGTAGGAAAAATATCCTGGTTGGCATTAGCCCTGTATTCAACTAAGCCTCCTGAAAGACTTATGGTTTCGAAACCTGTAGGAAAGTTTGTAGGATTGGGCGCGGCTCCTTGTACCCGGAGCGTTCCTCCAGTTTGTGACATCGAGTTGGATGCTCCACTACCCGTTACCGTGATACCGTCGCTAAGAATATTGGTGCCTGCAGTTATGGTCAGATTGCCATTGATCGTAAGGTCAACAGATACTGTAACCGTATTATTAGATTGCAAAATCAGGTTGTTAAAAGCAGTTGCTAACCCACCATTTCCAATGTTCTTATTTCCAGTATCACCAAAAATCACTGCACCCACACCGGACTGTATAAACCCGGCCAGTCCCACATCATTACGCCAATTTCTTTTGACGGTATGGAAACCTGTTCCTCCATCTAAAACAGAGTTAGACCGGATACGAAGATCTCGTTCTACTGTAATGCTGCTCGCCAGCTGTTTCGTAGCTGTACCACTTCCTGCTGAATTACTTGTCTCGAAGTTATAGAAAGTACCACCGCTAATGGACTGGATACTCGCACCTCCTTTATCAAACCTGAAAGTACTTGTCCCCGCATTAAATGTGCCTCCATTCAAAGCCCAATCTCCTCCTACGGTTACCGTCTGTGAACCGGCATTTAATGTTCCATCTTCAAGCGTAAAATCATTATTTATGTCAATGCTATTCTGGAATGAATAAACAGCTCCAGCCCCGTCAAATACGATATTGTAAAATGAATCTGAAGATCCACCGGTAGAGATAGGGTGAGAACCAGAAGTACCGTTGAAAAGAACTGTTGCTGTACCTTCGTTAAAAGTCCCTTCGTTTGTCCAGTTACCGGCCACCTTGATGGTATCCGTCGAGGTAGTTTGGGTAAGCGTAGTTCCCGCGCCGATCTGGATATTTTCATTAACGGTTAATTCGCGTCCGTTTAACACCAATGAAATTGGGTTACCACCTTCTGCATCGATGGTCACCCTTTGTGCGATAGCATCACTTGCATTGATCTCAACCGTGTAGACACCGGCTACTCCACCATTGGTATGATCTAAAACCACGTTTGAAGTTCCATCAGGAACTGTATTCCCAGTCCAGTTATTAGCATCGTGCCATGAAGTGGTACCTGCTCCTGCATCCCAGAAAAAACCACCCGGGAATGTCCAGTTGATCAATGTACCGGGATCAGCGTCATCGTTATCAAAAGATTCACCTGCCAATGTACCACTGGCATCAGTGAAGTTAACGGCACCTGTACCAGAAGTCCTAGAGCAATTAAAAGTAGGCCCGGTGTTAAAGATCACGTTGTTCAAGTCGATTCCTGCTCCAAAATTCAACCCGGTCAGCGTAAGATAGGCCGTACCGGCGCCGTTCGTAAAAGTACCATTACTGAAATTATTCGTGGCATCGATCGTACCTCCCTGTATATCTACCCCATTACCACGTGTTTTTTCGATCAAATAATATCTACCATGGATAGTACCTGTTGTTTGAGTAATGGTAATAAAACGAGTCGTATTGGTCTGGTTTGACGTGATCGTTGCTGGTGTACTGGTATCTCCAACGATCCTCAGGATACCCCCGTTGTTATTGATAGCCCCTGTTCGACCCAGTGTAACTACGGCGCCCGCATCTACTTCGAACGAACCGCCATTAATTTGGATCACTCCGTTAGTTGCCAAATTAGTGATATCAAAGCCCCCCAAAGAGAACGCACCACCTGTTATGGTCAGTGACCTGCCTCCGCCGGTATTGGTAGTAAGGTCTCCTGCCAACGTGTAAGATGCCCCGCTGGCGTTCACTACAATGTTCCGATAGTCGGTGGAAGCGCCCGGATCAAAAACATGGGTACCAGAGGTTCCGTCAAATGTGATCACACTTCCGTTATTGTTATGCTGGAAGGTGCCTGAATTTGTCAAACTACCTGCAACAAAGACATCATTTGCATTTGTCCTGAAAGTACCGGTTGAGACAGTGAGGTCATTTTCAACGTCCAAATCACCTGATATAGTTTCAGTACCTGCACTATTGACTATTACGTTGTAGAAACGCTTTCCAACCGTAGGACCAGTGGCCCCGGTAGTTATAGTACTTCCACCCCCTGTAAAAGTGACTGTTCCCGTTCCCTCGTTGAACGTCCCTAAGTTAGTCCAAAACTCCTCTACAGTAATATTGTTGTTTGCTATACCTACATCTAGCGTTACACCCGATTCGATTTGCAGACCGCCGCTGAGATTGATATTTCCTCCTAAAGTTTTTGTGCCCGTTCCTGCGTAGAATGTGTCATGAAAATCAGAGGCGCTTATTGCTTGATTAGCCCCGTCAAAAGTAAGCCTGTTCGAGTGTTGGAAAGAGCCATTATTTATCCAATCACCACCTACGGTACAAGCAAAGCCTCCTGCATTAAAGGTGGTACTGGTAATAGTGACACTTCCATCAATATCTAACCCATTTTGCTGAAGGTCTTTTTGACCTACCCCTGAAAAAACAAGATTGTGGTAAACGGTTGATGCATTAAAGTTGAAAAGATCTTGCTGTATCACACCATTGAAATGCAGCGTACCATTGCCGTTGACAAAAGTGGTACCTGTCCTATTGATCCAATCCCTGCCAATAAATACGGTTTGGCCGTTAAGATCGAATATGGCATCATCTTGGTCGAGCTCAAAGCTATTAGCCACTGTGAAATCCGTAAGTGCAGTTACCGTCTCGAAACTTGCGTTTGTCTTGTTTATCGTCAAAAAACCAAAGCTACTACCACTGCTTGAAGATATAGTTTGGTTCGCTGTAGTACCGTTAAATGTAGTAATACCCGTGGTTTGAGTAAAAATACCACTGCCTGTATCTATCCAATTTCCTTGGATGTCTATGTCACGAGTAGAAGCATTAACAGTTACGTTATTATCTACAGTAAAGTCATTCCCAACCAAGATATCCCCGTTGATGGTTTTGATGCCAGAATTACTAAAAACAAGGTTGAAGAAGTTTGATGCCCTAATAACCTGGTTGGTACCATTGAAATTTATAGTTCCTGTTTGTAAAGCAACAGGAGTGTAGGCCGTACCCATGCTCCAATCACCCCCTACAGTGTGTGAGAACCCACCATCATTAAAAAGCGGTGTCTCGGCAACTCTACTGACATAGCCGGAAACAGTCATAGGGCCAGTAGCTGTTTTAGTACCGTTTCCTCTTAACTGGATGTTTCCGTAAGGTATGCCTGGCATGTTCTGGTTGGTCCCGTCGAACCTGACAATACTTGCAGGATCTATTGAAAAAGTATCAAATGTAAGTCCCGTGGTCTGAAAATTAGTGGAACCATTGACAAACAATAATACATCGGCACCTAGATTAAAATTTCCATTGAAATTTCCATTGACTACATTCGCATCAAGGTCTACAATCAAAAACCTATTCGTACCTACTCCACCTGTATTGACAGCGCTAAAATCTCCGGCAACAATCATGTTTGCCTGGATGGCTTTGATGCGAAGAGCGGTTGGAGCAAGATTATCAACTATAAAATTGTTAAAAAGATAAGAACCACTGGCGCCCGTACCTCGCACGACTTGATTAGCATCAACAGCATCCAAGGTAAAAGTACCTCCTGTTGCATTTATTGATGAACCTGTATTATTAGTAAGATCACCGGCCAGGGTGTGATCAAAAGTTCCTAACAAAAAATTCACCCCACTATTGAGGTCCAAAACTCCATCAATATCAATCGAACCATCAGCTGTTTTATTTCCACCGCCTCCAAGTTCAAGCTCACCATAGGTCACCCCCCCGCGAATAGTTTGCGGACCATTTAAATTGTACAATGCCCTGGAGGCGGTTGACGCAAAAGTCACTGTACCAAAGCCTGAAGGAAAATTGTCGGCACCCAGTAATTGTATAGTTCTGCCGGCCTGGATCAATAATGTTCCAGGCCCAGTTCCAGTAAGTAGGGCATTTTCATTAATCCTCAATGTTCCTGTTTCAACCGTAAAATTTCCATTCACAGTTACATTATCGTCCCCACTAAGGGCAACTGTTCCTCCCTCTATGATCACATCGGCAGTACCCAAAATGAGTGTATTGTCGGCATTATCATAAATATTATTCCCAGTAAATGTCAATGAACCTGAAAAGTTACAGGTTCCGTCCATCCTGAATTCCTCGAACCTGTGGTCTCCTGTACCGTTGATCACCGCGTCATCAAAAATTCTAGTCCTGTCTACTGCGATTATGTTTCCATTTACATTTTTTGGATTCGCTACTCCCCCATTATCAAAATCCAATTGGTCGAAAGCTACTGTTCCGTTTAGGTTTAGCGTTTGAGCATTTGCACTGGCGCTAAATATCGATGTCTCTGCGCTAGCGTTGAATTCGCTCCCGGCATCTACAGTAAAATCACCAAGAAAGGTATGAGTGGAGGCAGTGTTAACCCGTGTATTATTAGTAACTACCAAATTACCATTAACGGTAATATTATCAGAAATAGCTGCTGTGCTACTACCGTTAAAAGTTAAGTTATTAAAAACCGAAGTTGTACTGATGGATTGTACTACTGGCGCGTCCATTTGGATCGTACCGTTCCCGGTCATCTGGCCGCTGCCGTTCTCTGCCCAGTCACCGGCTAAAGTGTGGGTCAAATCACCATCAGCGAAAGTCGCCCCATTTTCAATGACCAAATTACCATCGATATCTAATGCTACCGCGGCTGCAATGGTACCGGTATTAAATGTAAGGCCTCCAAACTGGGGAGTATTAGTACCTGAAATAGAGAATGTACCTGATAAGGTACTGTTCACTAACTGGCTAGTGTTGTTAAATAAGACGATGCTACCATCGTTAGTAATCGCACCAAGAAAGGTAGCCGTGTGAGTGGCGTTGTTTGCACCCACAGTGACCGCAGCTCCAACATTGACCGTAGTTACACCTTGTACGATCATATTCCTAGCGGTCGTGTTATCGCCAATTACTAACGCCCCGGAAGTACCCTGTCCTACAACAAGCGACGAAACATCGATATCAAGGTCCAATGTAATGTTATGACCATCTTGGATGATAAAGATGTTCGTTCCGTCCGTAAGATCCGTTAAAACAGGATCAGTTCCTGTTCCTCCCGGGTCAGTATCCCAGTTTGCTAAATTACTGAAGTTGCCACTTCCCTGGGAATAGAAAGTAGCAGCCATCGAAGAAATCACTCCAACAAGTACAAATAGTAGTGTTAAAATACCTGTACTTATCCCGTTCACATTTTTACTAGCCAACATAATTCTAAAAAATAATCATTGTAAACTTTTGCCATTCGCTATTTACAGATCAACTATCAAATTTCCAATAGTCGCTAACTTCTTAAGTAAATAAATGCCGAATTTAGATGTCCCCCGTCCTTAATTTTGAAATCAAGTAGAGAGATACACAAAAATCCAACCTGTCTTAAAAAGTACTGATACCCCATCACACTTCGTCCTCTTTTGAATACAAAAGACCCTTTACCATTTGAGTTCATACGCTTCATTTACATTAAGACACATCTTATCTAACCTAGATATCATAAAATACCCTAATGTAACCCAAATAATTTTTATCTCAAGCTTAAAAAATAACATAACAAATCGTTTTAATTTAATTTTATCTCTTTATTAAAACTTGCAGTTATCCCTGTCTTATTACATCCTGTCATACAATGAAGCAATTCAAACAGCATCCATTCAAGTCTTTAATTCAATGCATCAAAACTACATCAACATTTATCCTCCTACATCAGCCCTAATTCGTATTTTGTTTTAGGTAGATTTGCGTAGGAGGTTTTAGTTTGAAATAAAATTATATTGTTATTTTTTTGCCCTGGTCTTAACTATACCAACCCAAAAGCAAGGTTCGTCTCAATATGTAAAGAAGTAAATACTTATATATGGGCTATATTTTTTTAAATTGGTCTTGCATTTATACACTCATATGGCTTTAAACTACATTTGGCTAGCCTTTTTTTTAATATCCTTCGTAGTCGCCTTGATCAAATTGATCTTTTTAGGAGACGTTGAGGTTTTCCCGGCGCTGGTCACCTCTACTTTCGATATGTCAAAGGCCGGTTTCGAAATATCTCTTTACCTTACCGGTGTCATGTCACTATGGCTTGGCTTAATGAAAATAGGAGAAGAAGGAGGTATGGTAAAAGTACTTTCACGGTTGATAGGTCCATTTTTTTCGAGGTTGTTCCCGGAAATTCCCAAAGATCATCCTGCAAACGGCTCCATCATTATGAACTTTTCGGCCAATATATTGGGGTTGGATAATGCCGCCACCCCGCTAGGACTCAAAGCGATGAAAGAGATGCAAAGCCTGAACCCTGACCCTAGTACTGCTTCTAACGCCCAGATCATGTTCCTGGTCTTGAATACATCCGGGCTTACTATTATACCTATATCCATTATGCTGGACAGGTCTATCTTAGGGGCAGCTAATCCCACAGATGTTTTTATCCCGTTATTACTCGCCACCTTCTGTTCAAGTTTGGTAGGCTTGGTCACGGTGTCTTTTTACCAGAAAATCAACCTCTTCGATAAGGTGATCATTGCCTATTTGGGCAGTTTTACAGCCTTTATCGTGGGGATTGTCTATTACTTTTCCACTTTATCGCAAGAGGAATTACAGGACGTATCCTCCGTGGCCAGTACATTTATTATTTTTACCCTGATCATTACTTTCCTGGTGTTGGGCATTAGGAAGAAAATAAACTTGTACGAAACCTTCGTAGAAGGCGCTAAAGAAGGGTTTCAAATTGCGGTAAAGATCATCCCATTTTTAATTGCCATCCTCGTTGGGATAGGGGTTTTCAGGGCATCAGGAGCACTTGATTATGTAGTGGAAGGTATCGCCTTGGCTGTTGGTGCATTTGGGCTTAACACGGATTTTGTAGATGCACTGCCTACCGCTATAATGAAACCATTAAGCGGAGGAGCCGCAAAAGGCATGATGATAGAGACCATGAAAACCTATGGGGCTGATTCTTTCAGCGGCCGACTTGCCAGCATATTCCGGGGGGCCACAGAGACTACTTTTTACATCTTGGCCGTGTACTTCGGTTCGGTAAATATCAAAAAAACTCGATATGCCGTAACGGCCGGGCTAGTGGCGGATATTGCAGGAATTATTGCTGCCATCTTTTTTGGCTACATGTTTTTTCATTAAAGTAGTGAATCAACTTGTTGAAATTTATATATTGCATTGTTATAAAAGACAGACTTAATGAGCGTAGAAAAGAAAACCGAGATCCAAAAAACCATTTATGACAATGCCAAAACCCACTTTCTTGGCAACTTCCCGGATAACCTTCCTATAGAGCAAGCTTACGTCCACATTGGGATGTATTTGGGCTGGGTTATCGATCATGACCTTTATTCGGAGTATTTTGAAGAGGAAGCCGATGTCCAGATCTTTCGCTTTAAAAGAAGGGAAATATCGTGCACTATTTTAAGTGAAATATGGGATGGGTATTTGGGTTATGAACTTTTCAATAAAGAGGGGAACATGTTCACCTACTATTACTACGGCGGCGGGCTCTACCGCAGTGATTATGACGATGAATTAGTTAAAAAGCTTCCTAGTATTTACCATGTTAAAGATACATGGGAAAATTATGAGCTTATGAAGAATAGGATTAACTACCGGTTTAAAGACTGGAAGAAACTTATCATGTAATCATGTCCTCATGGCTGTTCCATAACGTGTGGTTCAGCCATTTTGACTTTGAAGTAATTTCTCAAAGACCTACCCCTGGACCTTATAACACCTAGGAAGATTGAAGTAGGGCATATTTGTAGAGGGGTCTAAAGAGATCAACCATTTGAGATTCACACTCTTTGGTCTAAAAAGGGACAAATTTAAATCGAGGATCTGATCATTTTCATATTTCTAGTTCCAGGATCCGTATTTTCCCTGGAAAATCGAAAACTCATCAACAGGCTAAAATTTTGATAAAGTAGGATTAATAGTCAATAACACGGCGCTGATGCATCTGTCATTATGGAGTTAAAACCAGTCACAAAGGAGGAAGCAATTCACTGATCTTACTGAAAATCTCAATCATGCGTGTATTATTGTTTGATATTTGAAGCGTTTGGTCCTTTAATTCCGTAAATTTTTCCCGGAGCATATTGTACCCGGCCACTTGGTCCTCTTTAAACTTGGCATCCGCCTCATCTAACGCCAGTTCATACGCCTTGATCTCCGTTTTATACAGACCTATCTCTTCATCCAGTATCGATTTTTCATAGAGATCTTCCGGCTCTACTCCCAGCGCTTTCGCCAATGCCTCCAGGTTATCCACAGAGGGCGTGGTCCCATTTTCCCATGATGAAATCGTGGCCTGCCGGATATTTTTACCGTACTCTCGATTGATCTTTTTGGCCAGTTTAGATTGTGTTAGCCCTCTTTTTTCCCTGAAATAAGCAATTTTATTGCCGTCAACCGTTGGTTTTGTCAATTAATATTTGTATTTATGCGTATATTTAAAATTAAACAAAGGCCTTCCTTTGAGCTTGTGTCTCTAAAGATATAAAACTCTTGGGTTGCGTTCTATTGGTTCAAAAAAATTAATGATTTATCCCGAATAACTCATGCCCAAAAAAGTGAACAAACTTCCCCTGGCCGCGGGCGCTATGCCTAGTCAAAACGGCCGCTTTCCCATAGCGATACGTTATGGGAGAAACGGGTCGGCTCACCCAGTGGTCTGCCAAGAACCCGCTAAGCTTAAAAAACTTAATACAACAGGATGTATTGCTCATGTTGATCCGCTCCATCCCCACAAAACTCCCCTAGCTTCAATGCCGATCATCCTAACTCTACCGGTACTACCATTGCTACCGGCATCTACACGACCGGGCAAGGGCAATTGATGGCCTCTCTACAAGCAATTGCCCTTAAACTAAAAACAACTTTTATCTATATCTCTTAGCCTGGCAAAAGCATTTGCTTTTGATCCTTAAACTAGGAGAATAAACTACCCTCATAGTACCGTGGTAGAGGGAAACCTTATGTCCTACTGTACTAAGCATGAGGACAGAATAAGTTACCGGTATGCCTTTTTTTAACCGGTGAATCAAAAACTACGAATTCAATTATCTAAATTTTAAATCAAATCATTGTGGCTTTAGAAAAAATAGTGAAACGTGCCTTGATCTTGGACCAATTGATCCGGCAAAAAAATACAGGTAACATAGAGCAACTCGCCGTTGACATGGAGGTATCAAGAAGGCAGGTATATAACTACCTGAAGGTCTTGGAAAAGATCGGTAAATCCTGCGAGTTTGACCATAAATTGCAAAGTTATGTGTATTTGGATGAACCGGAAGTGCAGTGACCCATGAAGAACAAAAACCCGTACAGGAATGCTGTGCCTCAAGATCTTACCTTCTTGCTTAACTTCCTCCAGTTAAACAACCTACGGTTTGATAAACATTTTAACACGTTATTGGATATCCTTTACCATGAAAAATGGGAGGAAATGCCTCGAATGGCCATTGCTACCCGTGAGTGCCTTAAATACGTATTGAAGATGGAGAAAAACTTGGAGGAAATACGAGGAATACTACACCAGGCAGGGTACCAAAATTAGGGTTGGTTGAGGGACGGGGAAAACGTTCTCAGTCCCTCACTATTAATCATTTCACCGCCTTGAACACACCCAGGCCAATATAACCAAGGATACCCTTCTTACACCTTTCTTTTATGTTCACCTCTATGGTAGGGTAGATTACTAAATGATCAAAACGCTCAACCCTGCTTTTTAACAAGTCAATTTCAGTATTTGCTCCAACTCTTTTTCCACTTTCAGCACAGCTTCCACACTTTCCGCTTTGGCCAATAGCTCCAAATACCGCTCACGTGACTTTACGACCGTTTTCCAAGCGGATCTCATAGTCTTTGTATTCGCCCGTTACATCTTTTCCCGTCAACACTTTGCTTTTGATCTTCACAGCTTGGGCAATAGACTACAGCGCATCCGGAAAAACATAGCTTCTACCCTCAGCGCTGATCTTTTGTTCTCCATTGTAACGACATAGCCTTTATATTCCACTAAACTGGTCCGCGTTTGCAACGTGGGTTCATGGAGTGATCCAGGGCATGTACACCCTGGTCAAGACGAAAAACTTCTCTTTCTAAAACAAGTACAAAATGTGGTTTATCAAGCGTTTGCTACCAAACATAATCCCTAAAGGATGTTTTCACGGGAAGAAAGGGGGATTTTGGTACCCGCCTGGATCAATAGTTATAAAACCCAGGGTCACTTGGTGCTTGAAACGAGGACTATGAGTTGTAAAAAGTGCGTCCTGGTTATCGTCATCAAACAACGAAAACAACCTATTTTGGCGTCATCCTTGCGGCCTTCGCGTTTAGATATGGGTGACAAGGGACCTGGGAGGTGAGGAACGCGAACCCGGTGCGTATACAAAAAGAATAGTGCACGATAAACGATCGCCTTCTATTCCTGCCATCTATCTATAAAGTAGTGCAAAAAAATTACAGGACTGTAACCTTTGAAAAGTTATTTCCGTTCTTTTCCTTTGAAACTCAAAGTACTTTTAAAATGGAAACTAAGGACCAGTATTTGAGCGAGATCTCCGAGATAAAGAGCATGATGGAACGTTCTTCACGCTTTATCTCCCTTAGTGGTCTTTCCGGTGTGTTTGCAGGTATCTACGCGCTTTTCGGGGCTTGGCTGGTATTCGACCGTATGTACACCACGGACGGTTTTTTTTATAATAGAGCCTACAGCGGCGTATATAACAACGATGTCCTGTTCATGATAGGAGTCGCCATTGGGGTATTGATCCTGGCACTTGGCACAGGCATCTTTTTTACCACGCGGAAAGCAAAAAAGCACGGCTTAAAAATATGGGACAGCACCTCCAAACGACTTTTGATCAACTTATTGATCCCTTTGGCAACGGGTGGGATCATCTGCTTGATCCTATTAGACAAGCACTACTATGCCTTAGTGGCCCCGGCTACCTTGGTTTTTTATGGTCTATCGTTGGTCAATGCGAGTCATCACACGTATCGCGATATACGATATCTTGGGCTAACACAGATCGTATTGGGGCTGGTGGCGTTTATGTATATCGGGTATGGGTTGTTATTTTGGGCCATTGGTTTTGGTGTCTTGCATATTTTGTATGGCACGCTAATGTATTTCAAATATGAGCGGTGAAGAATTTGATCGACAAACTGGATAAAGCTTTTGAAAACCGCGTGAGGTTAGGGATCATGTCAGCATTAATGGTCAACGAACGACTCAACTTTAATACATTGAAAGAATTGCTCAAGGTAACGGACGGTAACCTGGCCAGTCATTTAAAAGCTTTGGAGCAAGTAGAATATGTGGCCATGCAAAAAGAGTTCATTGGCCGCAAGCCCAACACCAATTATAATGCAACTGGAAAAGGAAGAGAGGCTTTCAAAAGACACCTGGCAGCACTTGAAGAGTTGATCAAAGGAAGTAACTCTTGATATACCGACAAACAAGTCAAATTATATAATTATGATTTTTTACTTTGAAAAACAAAGTACTTTTAAATGAAAATTAAATTCATATTACCCGCGCTCCGGGAAGCGGAGGACCCGTTTTGGAGGCCGATCAAATACTCGTTATTTCCGCCGTTGGGTTTAGCCACCCTAGCAAGTTACCTTGACCCGGGAGACGAAGCGGTCATTGTAGATCAGCATGTAGAAAGCCTTCACCTTGATGACACCCCGGACCTGGTGGTGATCCAGGTATACATTACCAATGCCTACCGGGCATACGCCATTGCAGACCATTATCGTTCAAAAGGTGTATATGTGGCTTTGGGAGGATTACATGTAACTTCCCTGCCCGGTGAGGCCTTAGCACACGCCGACAGTATTTTCCTAGGCCCCGGGGAAGACATCTTTCCTAAATTCTTACGAGATCTTAGAACGGGGAGGCATAACGTACAACGCCAGTACGTTTCTCGAAACAGGACACTGAGTGCGACCCCACCAATACGCAGGGAACTGATCAAAAGGCATCTGTACTTGGTACCCAATTCCATCGTGGTGAGCAGGGGCTGCCCTTTCCATTGCAGTTTTTGTTATAAGGATTCCTTTTTTGCCGGTGGCAAGTCCTTTTACACCCAAGCAGTAGATGAGGCGTTAGCTGAAATTGACCGGCTACCCGGGAGGCATTTATACTTTTTAGACGATCACCTCCTGGGAAATCAACATTTTGCAGCCGCACTTTTTGAGGGCATGAGAGGAATGGGTCGTGTGTTCCAAGGAGCCGCTACCGTAGACTCGATTCTTCGTGGCAATCTTATTGAAAAAGCAGCAGATGCCGGGCTTAGGAGTCTATTTGTCGGTTTTGAAACCTTAGATACCCACAACTTAAAGCAAAGCAATAAAAAACAAAACTTACATAAAGACTATGACAAAGCCATTGCCAGGCTGAACGACCTTGGCATTATGATCAATGGCAGTTTTGTTTTTGGGTTAGACAGTGATACGAAAGATGTCTTCAAACGCACAGTGGAATGGGCTACAGAACAGGGGATCACCACGAGTACTTTTCATATTCTCACACCCTACCCCGGCACATCACTGTTCCGCAACATGGAGAAGGCAGGCAGGATCCTTACACGTAACTGGGACCTGTATGACACAAGGAACGTGGTCTATCAAACATCGGGGCTGTCAGCACAGGAATTAAAAGAGGGATATGAATGGTCTTACCGGGAGTTTTATAGATGGTCGTCCATCCTTAAAGCTAGTTTTCAACATGACACCCTTCGGCATATCGCTAAGCATTTAATGTATGCCGGGGGGTGGAAGAAGTTTGAACCACTTTGGAACTTCATCATTAAGGCAAGGCGCCTTAATCATATGCTTCCCTTGTTAGAAGGGATCTTGTCTCAAGTAAAGTCCAAAACAAACATCGCCCAGGCAGCGCCTCGTACTTCCCCATTTGAAACTATAAAACCTATCTCATGAAAATAAATACACTCAAAAAGCAAGACGGTTTGTTACTATTAATGGTCTTCACTTACAGTTACTTATTTTACGAGCAGCATTTGGGGTTCAACCTGTTGATATTCAATATACTGTTAATAGCGGCGATTTCTACCGTGCATCCTCACCCTAAGACCCCCGTGTACTGGGTAGCTCTATTGGCTTGTATCATCACATCTTTAGCAGTTGTGGTGGTCAATACCCGCCTCGCTGTGTTTTCAAGTTTTGTATCTATGATCGTGCTATTAGGGTACGTGCTGGAAGCGCGTTCCTCTCTCATCGTATCTTTCTTGAATGCCTTGTACAGTATATTATCCGCTCCCTTTGTGTATGGCGCGCGCCGTATTCACCAATCGCCGGCGGAGAGTTCTTCTGCCCAGGTCCATAGCCAAAAATTAAAACTCCTGCGCTTCGGCAGCGTGGCCATTCCTGTTTTAGTTACACTGGTCTTTTTAAGCCTTTATGCCAGTGCTAATCCCGCGTTTTCCGATTTTTTAGAGCAGGTCCGGTTTGATTTTATTACTTGGTCCTGGGTGCGATTCACCTTGGTGGGCAGCTTTTTTCTTTTCGGGGTGTTCTACGCGGCACACCTGGTTTCATTGTCCGAATGGGATCTAAATTCTCCCAATGGCATCACCCGCAAACGGCACCGGTCACAGCGGGATTTTCATCCTTTAGCTTTAAAATTTGAACTCAAAACAGGCACCACACTTCTTTTATTGCTCAATGGGCTTTTATTGGTTTTCCACCTTGCCGATGCCTCTTATATCTTAGGGGCCAGGTTACCGGCCGGGCTAACCTATTCGGCTTATGTTCACCAGGGCGTGTATACTTTGATCGTTTCTATTGTGCTCGCCATATTAATTATCGTATACTTTTTACGAGGAAACCTGAATTTTCACCGTAAAAACCGCCTGTTGGTGATATTGACTTACGCCTGGATCGTGCAAAACATAATTCTTGCGCTGGGTATTGCTTATAAAAATGCCCTGTACATCGAAGAGTATAGCCTCACCTATAAAAGGATTGGGGTTTATGTGTATCTTTTTTTGGTCATTGCAGGCCTGCTAACCACTTATGTTAAGGTGGACAACCTTAAAAACCATTGGTACCTTTTGCGCAGGAACAGTTGGGTTGCTTTCTTGCTGTTGATTTTCATGAGTTGGGTCGATTGGGACCACATCATTACCAAAACTAACCTCGAGAAGGGCAAAGACATTGATTATACCTATCTCATGCATCTTTCACACACCAACTTGCCCGAGTTGCAAGCCTTAGCGGACCAAGATGTACTTCCTGGCCTCGGTCTTAAACACCAATTGGAACAAAAACAACAGCGATTTCATGAAAGGATGCATGTGGCCGATTGGCGATCATGGAATTACCGCGATCAAAAGATATCACGTCAACTAGGAAGATTATATCCATGAGCGTATTTTTTTCTATTCTGAAGACCTCGATAAAACTAGGTCCCCTCTCGATCTTTTATTTTATAAGTTGCATGTATTTGTGGGGAAAGGGACCCCAAACAGGAGACCTGTTCATTGTCTTTCTTTTCGGAACCATGATCTGCTGGATCATCGCCTTCTTTGCAGGGCTGGTATTCTTTGGCACTATTGCCGCCATCCACGAGTTACACCCCTTGGCTGATAACAGGGTGGCTATTTTTGAAAAGCTATTACCTCTTTTCGTTTTCGGGTTCGGAGCATTAGCCGGGGCTAGTTTTTTGGCTTATGAGAAAGACGATTTTTTGGTGAGCATCGCTTGTGGTGCTTACCTATCTGCCGTGACCGGCTGGTACTTCTTTGCTACTGATTATTTTAAAAATGACGAGTAAAACTGTTTGAAAAATGATAAGATACAACTCTAATTTTACCAAGGCTTGGCGGTTTTTGACTACTCCTATCGGTGTACTGTTAAAACTGACCTTCTTTTGCTTATTACTGATTACCTTAAGTTATACAAGGTCTTCAAACATTACCTATTTTTTCTTGGCTTGGAATCTTTTCCTAGCATGGGTCCCCCTGGTCTTTGCTACCCTATGGGAAAATAGGCTCAGCCATGGCACGTTAAAAAAATGGAAGGCCGTCGCGATGTTTTGTTTGTGGTTGCTATTTTTCCCAAATGCCCCTTACTTGATCACTGACCTCGTACATCTAAATAATCGTTTTAATCCAGCCATATGGGCAGATACGCTCTTGCTGTTTTCGTGTGCCTTTACAGGATTGGTCGTGGGCATTTACTCACTGCATATTATCCACCGGGTTTTGATCCTCTTGATACCACGTTTCATGAGTTGGGCGATTATAGTGGCAAGTATCATTTTAAGTGGCTTTGGGATTTACTTAGGGCGCGTACAGCGCTGGAACAGTTGGGACTTATTTTTTGACCCGGTCACTTTGCTTACGGATGCATTCTACCAATTAGGAAATCCTCAGGCGATGAAAATGACAATAGGCTTTTCGGTGTTGCTATTTATTGTTTATTTCATGTTCAAAACTGTGATCCACCATGAGCGCATTCGGCGATAGTTTAAAAAAGAACCTGGCCAGCTACAGGCATGCATTTAACGGGATAAAATACGTTGTAGGTCATGAAAACAATATCTTTTACCAGCTTGTGACGGCCATTGTCACGATCTTGGCCGGTTATATCCTTGGATTGGACAAAACCGAGTGGATAATCATTACTTTAATGATCGGGCTGGTGCTTACCGCTGAAACTTTCAATACAGCCATTGAAAAACTTGCCGATCACCTTCATCCGCAAAAGCATCCTGCTATTGGCCTTGTTAAGGACATTGCGGCTGGCGCGGTTTTGATCATCGCCATTACGGCCGTGATCATTGGGTTGATCATCTTTGGGGGAAAGCTCATTTGAATTACCCACTGCCTTTCGCACGTTTATATAGTTTGGCAGGGGGCACGATGAAGATGGAAAAGTTGTAGTATACAGAAGTCCTGACATCCAATTCAATGATGCTATCCCTGCGGTTTTCCCCGGGCTCTGATAAGAAAAGATTGAGCGGCAACCTATAGCCTGCCGTGGCCCCAAACCATAACCAATCGTATATTTCCCGTTCTACCGTTAAATTGGCCCGTAAAGATGAGCGACGGAATTCCAACCGGTCAAACCCGCTAAGTATGCTGTCCTGTACGTGGTAGCTAGCCCCTTGCACCTCGGCCGTAGCATAGAGGTGCAACGCGTTAGATGGGGAATAACGAAGTTTGGCACTTTTGGGCAGTAAAAGCTCCAGCCCCCAATGGAGTGAAAAATCATGGTTATAAATGAAAAGCGGGAACACCGTAGGCTGACCAAGGTCATAACCAAAGGAAAGGCCATATCCCACTTCTTTATTAGGGTTCGACCTTTTCCCATACACTAAGGCAAAAGAGGACTTCAACTGGTCAAAGAAATTCCGGAACTGTGGCTCATCACTATTCAGTGAATTATTTAAGAATGCAAATAAGAAGCGATTATTTTCGAGGTCTTTTTTTAAGTAAAAGCTAGACATGATCCTTTTCAAAGACTTATCATCAAACCGGCTATAAAAAGGATGGTCCGGGCGAGACACCCTGTCAAACTCAAACTGTTCATGCCTGTAACCAAATCCACCTACTAAGTTCATACCTTCTTTCAAGATCAGCGGGAATTTGAGCTTTACTTGCCGGATAAGGTTTTGAGTGACCCTGGCGTCCGAGTTTTCAACTACGTCGGAAAGTGCGTCCATGTTGAAATTGCTTAAGGATTGCCATTCCAGCTCGATAAATTTAGGCCTGGGCTTGTAACGTTCGGCTGCCTTCATAATGGGTTGGGCACTTTCTATAGTCAGCCGCTCATCGGTTTCTGTCTGCTGGCCGTACGATGCAGAGGTGATCAATAAGGAAAGAATCAACCAACAAATCCCAAAAAAAGCCCTGCTGAAAACTGAAGAAAAATCAAACGCCACGAATCCAAATTTGAGCAATATAATTTCAAAAGATAAAAAATTAACTGGAGAAATGTGATCATTTCCCCTTGCAATTAGCGTTACGAGCATCCATACGACATTCGAACGGGTTGTCACCTGTGAATAAAATTAGTGCCCGGTAATATGTTAACTGATGAGTAGGGTAGATGATGATCTATATGTGTGGTATCGGGAAGCTCTCGGTCAGTCAGCAATAGGCAAGGAGCAGTAGGCAAAATATGGGTCAACGATAGGTTATTGTCCAATGCCTACTTATAAGAATGGACCGAAGAATTAGTTTTAACGGCCATTTGACACGACACTAGACGCCAGGGAGACACTCCTTAGGTGATTATGCATGCCTGTATTTTATCAAAAATGTCACCACTAACTAGGACATACCTAATATTAATCGTCATTGCGAACCAAGGGGCTGGGATTGCAGGGATTGCGGTGAAGCAATCCCCTACTCGAGAATCAGTAGCAGTATCCATGCGATGTATCCCGGGGAAGGGGTGGCTTCCAGGCATTTTTTCCAAAAATGTTCCCATTCCTGGCAACGGTTAAACAAAAGTATACCATCACCTGGACTCGATAATTGTTTATCAGTTTGATGTTGTCCAGGGCAGTTTTGCTAGTAAGCTTGGTGACCCTTGGTGCATGTACGTCTTAGTGGCTGGGGAAGCTTCGCCACCAAGCAGCACCAAAGCTCAAAGAATCACTAAGGGATCTTCTTTACGATTTAATCTAGCCCCATTTTTATATCGAACCCACGTCCATAAGTAATGGCAGGGCACGAGGAAATCAACCCATGGTCAGAAGACATCACTTACATAGCTAATTATCAATCCTAAACTTTTCTATATTTGCAAGGATTTGAGTGCACAACGTAAATTGATCTTCAATTCTGACCTGATGGATATCACCGTCAGCCGGCTCTGCCATCAGCTTATTGAGACTTATGGGAATTTTGACGATACCTGCATAATGGGTCTTCAACCCAGGGGTATTTTCCTAGCACAAATGATCCATACCCGGCTTGAAAAGGAATCTGGGCATGCGATCCCTTTAGGATACTTAGATACCACCTTTTATCGCGATGATTTTAGACGTAGAGAAACGCCGGCAAAAGCCAATCGTACAAAAGTTGATTTTATAATCGAAGGGCAAAATGTGGTGCTCATCGACGACGTTCTTTTTACCGGCCGGTCCGTTCGGGCAGCACTCGATGCTATGATGGCTTTCGGTAGGCCTAACAAGGTAGAACTGCTCGTATTAGTGGATCGAAAATACGCCCGTGACCTGCCCATAGCAGCGAATTACGTGGGACAGTATGTAAACACCATAGAATCGCAACGTGTATTAGTGGAATTAGAAGCACAAGGTTTCAAGAAAAACAAGATTTGGTTGGTCAATAAGGAAAGTTAATATGCCCCAATTAAGTCAGAAGCACCTCCTAGGTATAAAAAACGCCACCCGAAAGGATCTAGAGCTTATATTTGAAACGGCGGCGAAGTTCAAAGAGGTGATCAACAGGCCTATCAAGAAAGTACCTTCGCTGCGAGATATCACCATTGCCAATATTTTCTTTGAAAACTCCACCCGTACACGCCTGTCTTTTGAGCTGGCCGAAAAAAGGCTATCGGCGGATGTTATTAATTTTTCATCTTCTACCAGCTCGGTAAAAAAAGGGGAAACCCTGCTGGACACGGTGAATAACATCCTGGCCATGAAAGTAGATATGGTGGTCATGCGGCATAGCAGCCCCGGGGCACCCCATTTCCTGGCCAAACACATAGACGCCAACATCGTCAACGCCGGGGACGGAACACATGAACACCCTACCCAGGCCTTATTGGATACATTTTCCATCCAGCAGAAACACGGGTCGCTCGAAGGACTGAAAGTGGCTATTATTGGTGATATCCTGCATTCACGGGTGGCCATCAGTAACATCCTGGCATTACAAAGACTTGGAGCTGAAGTGATGGTATGTGGCCCCAACACCCTGCTTCCCAAGCATATCACCGCACTGGGCGTAAAAGTAGAGCTTGAGATCAGGAAGGCGCTGGAGTGGTGCAATGTAGCCAACATTTTAAGGATACAATTAGAACGGCAGCAGATCAAGTATTTTCCTTCCCTAAGGGAGTACTCCCTTTATTATGGCGTGAATAAGCAGCTTTTGGATACACTGGACAAAGAGATCACCATCATGCACCCAGGGCCCATTAATCGGGGCGTGGAGATCAACAGTGATGTGGCTGACTCGGGTCACTCCATTATTCTAGAGCAAGTGGAAAACGGCGTAGCTGTGAGGATGGCCGTGCTTTATTTATTGGCCGGGGGTGGTAGCTCGTAAAGTATCTCTTTTCAAACTGGCAAGTATTTTGAAAATTTTCCAAGGACTTTCGTAATAGGCCTTAGGAGGGAAAATATAAGCCAGCCACTTATTGATTGTTCATAAAAAGTCGAAAAATATCCTCATTTTTATATAACTCCTCGTAGGTATTAAAATTATCCGGTAAGGGCACGATCCGCTGGCCATCCCATTTAAAAAATTGTTGGGCCAACGGCTCATTTTCTCCCAGGTCCTCCGCTAAACTCACTTCAATGTCATCTCCATTTTGTTCCCAAAACGACGGGTCATAATGGATCACAGGGTTTATCATTTCTTGGTAAATTACCATGCGTTGATCGTAATTCAATTTTTGTATCTTATTGGCCTTAAATTCCCCTCCACGTAACCGTAGCTTCTTTTCACGCATTTGTCCCCCTATCCTCCCGGTCATGGTAAGCGATAGGGTGTTTAGGTAATACCGCTCCCCTACTGTAGTAAACGTCACCTCAAATTGTGACGAATCCAGTTCGTGACAATCCAACCCCAATAAGGCACCAAGATTACTATGAACAACACGTAATCCCATCACGGCATAGTCATCGGCTTTGATCAAAATGTGCCCTTGGTAATCTTCTTCCCTGCCGGGAGATTGAAAACCAACGATAAACACATCATTCCCACGGTAAGAAGTGAGACTGTCTATACTATAAGTAAATTCCTTTATTTTTTTGCTTAAAGGACCATTGTAGAGGTACTCACTTTTGGCTTTTAATAACCTATGGATGTCGAGGACATGACCGGCGGTATCACAAGTCGTCCGGACCTTGTAATGGCTCCGCCGGATATTTTTCCATTGTGCCAGGTCATAAGAAAATAACCTGTTTTTCTTGTTATAAGAAGGTTGGTAGCCCGGGATATGAAGCACCCCATACGCTTCGGTAAACCCGACAAATTGCTGGTCTTGTTTTAGTGTTTCACGATAGAAGGCATAAAGATAATAGGGATCTTCTTTAAGGTATTCCCTCAGTCTTTTCGAGGCCTCCTCTACAAGTTCCTTAGCCGTCTCTTTTTCAGCTTTTACCAGTACCTCTTCTAACATCGTGACCTTTGGAGAAAGGAATACCTCCGTTATGCCACCTTCCACCATAGCTCCTAATGTAGTGCGGTATTCATCGTAACCAATGCTGGAAATAACAACGGCCCTGTCCATTTCCATGGTATTTACCTTCAATACAAACCGGCCATTACCATTAGCACTGAAGGCGTAATCCTGCGCTGGGAATAAAACCGTGGCATACGGCACAGGTTTTTGATCTTCGGCATCTTTAACGGTGACCGTAAGCGTATATTGGCCAAAGCCAGTAACGGGAAGAACCAAGAGCAAGAATAACAAATATCTCATAAGTGCCGGGTTGCAAACATATACAAGTTAAAGATTAAACGACCAATTCCACTACTTCTTGCCCAAGAATACCGAACCATTCTTACGATATGAATGAGCATCTTACTAGTTTTGTAAAAAAATGCTGCTGACATGTATTATAATTCTATTATTGAGACGATAGGTGATACTCCCCTGGTAAAACTTAACAACGTTACACGGGGAATAAAGGGAACGGTTTTAGTCAAAGTGGAATACTTTAACCCCGGTAATTCCATGAAGGATCGTATGGCGCTGAAAATGATCGAAGATGCAGAAAAGGAGGGCATTTTAAAACCCGGCGGCACGATCATCGAAGGCACCTCCGGGAACACGGGCATGGGACTGGCACTGGTCGCTATTGCCAAAGGCTATAAGTGTATCTTCACGTTGGCCGACAAGCAATCACAGGAGAAGATTGATATTTTGAGAGCTATGGGCGCCGAAGTGATCGTTTGTCCTACTAATGTTCCCCCGGAAGACCCCCGGAGCTACTACTCGGTAGCAAAAAAACTCAATAAAGAAACGCCGAACTCCTTTTATCCGAATCAATACGACAACCTGTCAAATACAGCAGCACATTATGAAACTACCGGGCCGGAGATCTGGGAACAGACCGAAGGCAAGATCACTCACTACGCCGCCGGGGTAGGTACTGGGGGGTCAATGTGTGGAACGACTAAATTCCTAAAAGAGCAAAACCCGGGGATCATATCCGTGGGGATCGATACGTATGGCTCCGTTTTTAAAAAATACAAAGAAACCGGGGTATTCGACGAAGACGAGGTATATCCTTACCTGACCGAAGGCATCGGGGAAGATATTCTTCCCAAGAATGTAGATTTTTCTTTGATTGATCATTTTGTGAAAGTGACGGATAAAGATGGCGCGATCATGACAAGAAAGCTCGCTCGTGGCGAAGGACTATTCATCGGCTGGTCTTGCGGGGCAGCGGTACACGGCGCCTTGGAGTATGCACGTGAAAACTTAAAGGAAGACGATGTCATGGTGATCATACTGCCCGACCATGGTACCCGGTATTTAGCTAAAGTGTACAATGACAATTGGATGAAAGACCACGGTTTCATTGAATCCCGGGAGTTTGCAACTGCCCATGATATTATCCGGCATAAAAATGGCACCGATAAACTATTCACGGTCGACATCGCCACCAAGGTAGGTGACGTGGTGCAAATGCTCAATAAAGAAGGCATTGACCAGGTGCCCATTGTGAAAGAGAATAATTTTGTTGGAAGTGTGAGCACCTCTAAACTTTTAGAGAAGCTCATTGAACAGCCTGGCATAAAGGAACAGCAAGTGGAAGAAGTAATGGATCAGCCTATCCCTTTTGTGGCTTTGGACAATACGTTAGATGTACTATCCTCTATGATCAATAAAGATAACAAAGCCGTACTGGTACGTGACGACCTTCACGAAGTACATATTATCACACAGCACGATATTTTAAGGGCAATGACAAACTAATTGAAATGGCTGCTGTTATAGGAATAACAGGTTGATAACATGTTAATGTAAGTAAGTTTTGGGATTAGCCCCGTTCTAACAGGACGGGGCTTTTTTATTCCCCTCTTTTACTTTTTTGTCCTGCCTAGATCATCGGTCTTCACACCGGGATTTACATCTTTCAATATATTACCCACTATCTCAAACCTTCATAAGAGTTTGACCAGCAATAATTTAGGTTGGATTTCATTGAAAAATTATACTATAAAGTTTAAAATATTACATCCAAGGCTCTAACAGGACGAGATTAATAACTTTGTAGGATGGGGACGTTTAGGCGGTTATCGTTGTATATGGGGTTCTTCTTTTTTTCGTTACCCATAAAGTCACAAAACCGGGAGATTGATAGTTTGACCCGGGCTCTCAAGCAGGCTACTCGAGAGATTGACAAAGTCAATGTTCTGAATGAAAGGGCATTTTCATACATTCATCAAGACCCTACCCGGGCAATGGCCGATGTTAAAAAGGCGCTCCAACTCGCGAAGGCGTTATCTTTTGAACCCGGTATCGCCAGGTCGTTGAATGTTCTTGGCGGCATCTACTGGGGACAAGGGGAATATGACCAAGCGTTAAATTCCTATTTTTCATCTTTAAAAGAGTATCAATCCTTAAAAGATGATGTTGGCCTGGTAAAATGCTACAACAATTTAGGGCTGATCTATTATGAACTACGTGACTATAAGCCAGCGCTAGAATACCTTAAAAAGGCCCAGCAAAAAGCAGAGCAAATCAGCCGGCCCCTGACCATTTATATCAACTTATCCCAGTTGTTTGTTTCCCTTGACCAGGTCGATAGCGCTGAATTCTACATTAACGAGGCCTTTGAGCATCCCCAGATCTCACAATTGCCACGTCACCATGGCCTTGCCTATAGCGGGCGGGCAGAAATAGACATTAAAAGAGAAAACTATACCCAAGCGCTAAAGCATGCCACCTTGGCGCTCCGGGAGTTCCGGCATTCGCTCGAGAAACGAAGTATGGCGACGGTCTATTTACAACTAGGTACTATACACTTCTTGTTGGATCATCCAGACAGTTCCACCTTTTACTACCAAGAGGCACTTGAGCTTGCCTCTTCCATTAAAGCGAGAGATCTTCAAATACGCATATACGAATCCATGTCGGATATTTTTTTGCAACACGACGACCTCCAATCCTCGCTGCGATATTTCAAAGACTATGCCGCCTTAAAAGATACTATGTTCAATGAACAACGCGCCAGCCTGATCGCCAGGCTGCATACAGAATATGAAACCGACCTGCTCATCAAGGAGAACGAAAATGCTGAAGCCAAGATCAGGAACCGTAACGCGGTGATCATAGTTACGATCGTACTTTTGTTAGTGTCCTTAGTCTTGGCGTATGGACTTTACAAGCAGAAAATGGCGGAACGAAAGCTCAACAAGCTATTGAAAGTCAAAACAGACCAAATTGCTCATCAAAATGTAATGATCAAATCACAATCCAAGGAGCTAAAAGCCCTCAATGGCAGCTTGCAAGAACTCAATAATGGTTTGGAAGAAAAAGTACGATCCAGTACAATGTTACTTCAACAAAAAAATAAAATACTGGCGGACTACGCCTATGCTAGCGCACACGAGTTGAGAGGCCCCGTGGCCTGTGTGCTAGGCCTTTCCAATATCTTACAATCCTCCACCCTGGAAGCTAACGAGAGGGAAGTAGTAGAACATTTGAAAAAGGCTACCGACGAACTCGATCACGTGATGCGTTCGTTAAGGGAGCGGTTAGAGTCAGAAGAACAGCTTTAAAAGCAGGGCCCTTTCAGACCAGGACTACCCTCCTGCTGGGTATTGGTTCCATCAGGTCCGGGGCAGGACCAAAATGTTTTCCCATGAATCCGTTCAGTTCATCGAGGGTCTGGGATGAAAGCAGGTGCTGGATCTCATCCAGCACGGCGCCACTGATCAGGTAAGGCATCTGTCCCAGTTCTAATTTATCACCTTTGCAGTGCGCATAAAGTTGGAATTCCTGCAGGTCCTCAACATTTGTCCCCATAACCAAGCATTGGTTTATGTAGGCACTAGGGTTCCCGGGGTTATCCATGATCATTTCCATGCGCTGCATCATATCTACTTGGTGTAAAAAAAAGTTTTCCACCTTTTTTAATGATTCTTTTGACATGTCCTTTCGCACACGTTCGGCACAGTCGCTACAGATAGCATATTCAAAGATCACATCTTGTGCGGCGTAACCATCATATTTTTTGATGGCTTTTTCAATGAAATACTCCGTTTCTTTTTCCAGCAAATACCGGTCACAATCGATGCATCGCTCAAACAGGGCTCCCGATGAAAAAGAATAGAACTCTTTGGGAATGTCTATGATATGAGAAGGGTGATCCATTAGTACAAAACTAGCCATTTGAAGATAAATGTTGGCGACATTCCTTTAAAACATAACGCTGAAAAGTTTTTCCTAGATCGATTTAATTGAATTATTAAGTCACTGTTCTCTAAGCTATTAGGCTATTTTACCTGCACAAAATAACTTGTAGATCAACCACTGCCGATCATGATGTGCCATGACGTATCTCGAAATGATACCAAGAAAACATGAGAAAGTTTGAACATTTGGAAACCCCATACTCCCAGGCTCGTCTTTATCAAAAACCACACTGTGAAAACACTTACTAAACTTCCAACTTTATTGACCTTCGTGATCATGCCCATGCTGGTCATGTTGTCCGGGTGCTACATCACCTTGGACGATGATGATAACTTCTATTGTGTCAATGGCCGAGGGGCCATGCGAACCGAAACTTATGATCTCACAGAATTCACGAAGATATCGAATTCAGTGGATGCTACACTTCGTATCACCACGGGCAGTGACAATCACAGGGTATCGGTCAGTGCCAGGGGGAATACCTTGGATGAGGTAAAAGTACGTACCCGTGATGGAGAGCTAATACTCGACACAGACCGATGCATAGATGACGCCGACGTACAGGTTGATATCTTTTTGCAAGAGTTAAATGACCTTTTCAGTGCCGGATCAGGTGATATTATTGCTTCGAATACTTGGGTAACCAACGAGATGACCGTTAACTTGAGCGGTTCGGGCAATATCGAGGGCCTGCTGGAAGTGAATACTTTAGAAGCATTCATTTCAGGAAGTGGAAATATGACACTGTCCGGCTCATCAGGGGAAGCACAGCTTTCCATTGCCGGCTCGGGTAATTTGAGGGCATTTGGCTTGGCAATGGACCGTTGTAATGTAACCATCGCCGGTTCTGGGAATATGGAAGTACTGGTACATGATGAACTCAAGGGCTCCATCAGCGGAAGTGGCAGGGTGCTGTACAAAAGTGATCCGGGCGTAATAGAGGTAAGGATTACCGGCTCAGGCAGGCTGGTAGATGCCAACTGAGGATATCACAAAGACTTATGGGTAAGGGATAAGGGTTCATAGTGAACCGTTTCCACTTGATGTAAGGCTTTGGACTGCTTACTTTAACGAGGTATTATATTTTAGTTAAATTCGTAGTATGAAGTACCTCGTCGTTTTTATTCTTCTTTGTGTCACTTTTACCATCCAAGCCCAGGAAGATTTAAGATTTGGCGATACACCGACCACCAATAAAGACGCCAAGTATAAACCCAGGGATAAAGATTATCGGCAGAAAGCGTTGATCCATTGGGTAAAGCCTGATGCCAAAGGGTTGCTTATCGGTAATAAGTGCATGGATGAGGTTACCTATAAAATGGGCTTCATTTACCTGGTCCAACCCAAAGGACAGCCCGGTCATAGGACTGAATTCGGCCGCCTTACGCATAACTTCTTTGCCAAAATGGGTATCTTTTTTAGAAATGGCCCCTTTTGGAAATTCAAACTAAAAAAGAAAGCTAAAGAGTGCCGGAGATTGACCGGGGATTTTATGGGTTGATCCGGCGGGCGCCGGTCAATTTACCTTACGGGTGATGTTATCACATAAAACCGCGGTGGCCATGGCCACATTCAAGGATTCCGCCTGCCCGTACTTGGGTATGGTGATCTTGTGGCTCACATTCTGCTCTACCTGTCCCGATATCCCGTTGGCCTCACTGCCCATCAAAAGAATCCCGGAAGGTTGGAATTGAATATTATGTACGTTTTCCCCCGTCATAAAAGCGCCATAGATGGGTAGGTCCACCGTAGGAAGAAAGTTTTCCAGCGAGGTGTAATATATATTTACCCGGCTAAAGGACCCCTTGGTGGCTGCAATTACTTTCGGATTGTAAACGTCAGCCGTTTCGCGGGAGGCGACCACCTGCTTGATCCCGTACCAGTCTGCAATCCTGATGATGGTCCCCAGGTTACCGGGATCGTTAATGCCGTCCAGCGCCAAGCTATAACCTGGTGGAAATTCTTTGAACCTATTTTCTTTCATTTCAACGATAGCCAGTGCTGCTTTATTCGTCACAAAACTTCCTAAAGATGCCAGCACCTTACCGGTGACCTCGGCATGCTCTACGCGACAGAGCAATGACTCATGACCTTTTAAGAATCTCTCTGTACCTAGTACCTGGCGAACTTTGAAGTCAGAATTTAGCGCTTCCAATACACTTTTTTCTCCTTCCACCACAAAAAGTCTCTCCAATTTCCGGTATTTTTTTAATTGCAGTGATTTAATGAACTTCGTAGTCGCTTTAGATATCATAATTGATCCAAGTTATAGTGAGGATAGTTCAACGCTTATCACTCCTTATTTTACTGGTCTACTTCCTTCCAGGTTGCCTGGGTACCAAATATCTGGAAGAAGATCAAAAATTGCTCTACAAGCAGCAGATAAAAGCACCAAAAGGAATTGACAAAGAAGAACTTGCCGAACTCTATGTCCAGCGCCCCAACCGGCAATTTCCCATCATCCCTTTCTCACCTTATGTATGGTTTTACTACCATGGCAGGAAACGTTATGATAAAATAGACTACACGAAAAAAAAGGAACATATCCGTGAAAAATGGAATGGGAAGATCAATGCCGTGCAAGGTAAGCCCAAAAAAGTAATTCGCTACCAGCGTAAGAGAGATAAAAAACTGGCCAAAGTAGATAAAACCATAGAAGAGGGCAATGTGTGGATGCGCTGGGGAGAACCTATTTCTACCTACAGTCCTGCGAATACCCAAGCTAATATTGATCGTTTCGAATTGTACCTATCTTCAAAAGGATACTTCTTAGCGCGGGTGGATAGCGCACTGAAGACCACCACTAAGAGAGTGTCTGTTACTTACACCGTAAGCCCCCGGCAAGCTTACACGATCGATACCTCCTTTGTGCAAGTACAGGACACGGCCATCCACCAGTTGTTACTAGAAAGCCAAGCCGCTAGCACTTTAAAAAAAGGAGATAACTATGACCAAGATAAACTGTCGAAAGAAAGGGAACGCATAGATCTATTGCTAAAAGACAATGGCTATTTCGATTTTAGCCGGCAATATGTTGAGTTTGATGTCGATACCTCTTTTAACGGGTCTCAAAAAGTGGCCATCAGGACCCGGATCAGTGAGCCACTATCGAGAGGGTATCACAAGGTATTCACGGTAGACTCCGTCAATTTTACTACGGATGCCAATTTAAACCTACTCCCGGATTCACTGAGAAGGCAGGAGTACTACGAGGGGATCAACTACCGGTATTTTAACAAGGAGTACAACAAGAAAATACTAAGCCGCCGGGTCTTTATCGAAAAGGACGGGCTTTACAGCAGGTCAAATACATTCAGTACACAACGCCAACTTGCCAACTTAGACATCTTCCGATTTATTAACATTAACTATGATTCTACAGGTGGTAAGCTGGTGGCCAATGTGTTCACCAGCCCTCTAAACCGCTATCAATGGTCCAACGAAGTGGGGGTTAATGTAACACAGGGCTTCCCCGGACCATTTTACAATGTATCGTTCAAAAAACGGAATGTCTTCCAAGGTATGGAGATCTTTGAAATGAACGGCAGGGTAGGCATTGAGGGTGTGGCCCCGGCCACGGACATCGACGATGTGTATGCCAGTACTGAAATCGGGGTAAATGCTTCGCTTACCTTTCCTCAGTTCCTCTTCCCTATCAGCGCCGCGGCCAAAGACCGGCTGGGGAGGATCAACCCCAAAACGAGATTGTTAGCTGGGTTTAACTACACACGGCGCCCGGAATACATCCGTGAGAACTTTAACTTTTCAAATACTTACACCTGGCAAAACAGGAATAACACACAGTACCAGTTTTCTTTGACAGATGTGAGTATCATTAACTCGGCCATCACCGAGCAACGCTTCCAAGACCGGTTGGATACCTTAGAACAAAACGGGAACCGCCTGATCAATTCCTTCCTTCCCTCTTTTGTGAGCAGTATGATCTTCAGTGCCACTTGGAATTTCAATAGCTACGGGCTCAATTTTAGTAATTCATCATTTTTTCGTCTTTTCCTGGAAAGTGGCGGCACCACCCTCAACCTGGTGAATACTGATTTCCTGGCGAGGGAATCGTTGGAATTTTATAAATATCTAAAAATTAACGCCGATTTCAGGAAGACCAATCCCATTAATCAAAACACTACCCTCGCCTACCGGATCAATGCCGGTATAGCCAAACCCTACAGTGAGAACCGGGTGCTGCCGTACGAAAAGTATTTTTTTGCCGGGGGCAGTAACGGCATCAGGGCTTGGCGTCCGCGCCGGCTCGGGCCTGGTTCGTATACACCGCTGGATTCTACCGAAACAGGGGTACTCGTAAACTATGATTTCGAACAGCAGGGTGAGATCTTACTGGAGGGTAGCGTGGAGTTAAGAAAAAATCTAATCGGTTTCATAGATTACGCGATATTTATGGACTTCGGAAATATTTGGATGATACGAGAAGACGGGTCCCGGCCGGGGGCACAGTTCAAGTTGGATCGCTTTTTCAGGGAGATCGCCGTAGGAGGCGGGATGGGCCTAAGGTTCGATTTTTCCTTCCTGGTGCTGCGCCTGGATGCCGGCTTAAAGCTTTACGACCCCGCCCGCCCACGATCCAGGCGATTCATTCTTTCCCCGGGATTTTACGACGCTCCCTTTACCGCAGAAGCCTCAGAACCCATCGTGCTGAACATCGGGATCGGGTACCCCTTTTAATGCATTCATACCTGCACGCTCGATCATCACTCCGATCAAAAGTAATGGATATACACATAAACCAAATTGTCGCAGTTCCTTTGTGTAACTTTGAGTTTGCTTTAAGTATCTCTGCGAAATTAGCTTTTGACCAGGGTCTCACTAAGATCTACTCTTATTTTATGCCAGAGCATCATTGAAAACTTAAGTGCGTATGGAGGGAGGACATACAGGAACAGCGTGGCCCATAGGGCTGGATCGCGCGTTTCGAGGGGAAAATGGGCTTTGTTCCTGGCGCCCTTTTCTTTTGTTTCGTTGTGCGTCCTGAAAGTGTAGAAAGAAAGTATTCTACACGTGCTGTTTAACAGATGTCGGAAGGGGCAAATGGCC
>JANQLQ010000034.1 GCA_028280565.1 Fulvivirga sp. | reverse complement strand
AAGCCCATTTTCCGCGCAAAACGCGCTATCCGGCCCCTATAGGCCGCTTGCGCACAGGCCTCAAATGTGCCGCGCTGTTCCTGGATGTCCTCCCTCCATACGCCACTTGAATTTTCAATTCAACTAGTCAACTAGTGCGCATTTAGCGCAGCGTAATGCGTACTCATCGAGGCAATAGGATTTGTAATCCGGGCGTTCTCGTTTATGACCCATAATCATATAAAAGTGCGTCCTTGAAAGTTAGCTTTGATGGTAGAACATTTAATTTTGGCAGTTAAGCTATATTTTTAAGATGTTTCGGGTGATGGGAACCTCGCAATGCGCAGTATACGCGGGATTTTGAGGTTCTAAGCTCAGTTTTCATTTTCTTTTGGGCGCCCAAAAGAAAATGAAACAAAAGAAAAGGGCGCCAGGAACCAAGCCCATTTTCCCCTCAAAACGCACTATCCAGCCCCTATTGGCCGCTTACCCACGGGCCTCAAATGTGCCGCGCTGTTCCTGGATGTCCCCCCTCCATACGCCACTGGAATTTCCCCCTAATGTTGAGTTAAGCCTCAAACGACGTACCGGGTACGGGATAAGCATGTTTGAGGTGTTGGAAGGTTTTCGATCAGTCAGCAATAGGGAAAGGGCTGTGGGCAAAAGGTGGGGTTGCCGAAATGGTATTGCTGGCTGCCGACTTTAAGCACGAAACAAAAAAAGCTTAACTACCACTTGAAAACGGGTACGATACTAGTGTTTTTTCATTGGGCCTGACATTTCGTCTTGATGACCTGACATTTTGTAGGCTATCTCCGTCTGGAAAGGTTTTGGATAGACATGTCCTAATTCATCGTTGCCGTTCTAGTCTTGCGTTGTCTTTGGAGCGACCCTTGGGGAAAAGGGGGTGTCTTGGTTTTTGATTACGTATAAGGCTGAAATGCAATGTTATGATCCTTATTAATCTGCTTATTGGGAGGTAAAAACAATGTTAGATTCATTTTCATCATTAGTAGTGAAGGCGGTTGACCAGGTGAAAAATGCCGTGGTCAAGATCGATGTCACTAAAAACATACGAGGTAAGGAACGTAATGCAGGATCGGGATCCGGCTTTATATTTTCTTCTGACGGATACATTCTTACCAATAGTCATGTGGTACACGGGGCACAGGGGATAAAGGTGACCCTGCTTGATGGCAGTGTGGAACAGGCCTACCTGGTAGGGGGTGATCGTGATACGGACCTGGCCTTGCTCAAGATCTATTCTACGGGCTACTCGGTAAGCCGGTTGGGGGATTCGTCCGGCCTGCAAATCGGTCAGCTTGTTATTGCCATTGGCAATCCCTACGGGTACCAGCATACGGTCTCTACGGGAGTAGTAAGCGCGTTAGGACGAACGCTGAGAACCGATACCGGCAGAACCATTGACAACGTGATCCAAACGGATATCGCTTTGAACCCGGGAAATTCGGGGGGACCTATGATCCTTTCCAACGGCGAAGTAGTAGGAGTAAACACCGCGGTACTCCGCGGGGCACAAGGCCTGAGCTTTACTGTAGATATTAACACGGCTAAAGAAGTCGCCGGCGACTTGATCAAGGATGGTGCTGTGTCACGTTCTTACCTTGGCATTATGCACCAGGAGGTGAATATCAACCCAAGGATCGTCAACTATTACCGGCTGGAACATGACCGCGGTCTTTTTGTTTCCGATGTGGATCCAAATGCACCCTCCGGGAGGTCAGGACTCCTCAAAGGAGACATCATTATCCAATTTAACGGGAATGATACCATGGATTCTTCCTCTCTTTTTAAAATGCTCAAAAAAGACACAATAGGTCGGTCCTGTGAATTAAAAGTGATCCGTGGTACTCAAATCAAAACACTGAACGTTATACCGGCACGAAGGCCTGTTTGAAGTTAATTGTCGGTTGGTTGTTAATGGGCTGTAATTGGGGCGTTCTTGAGCATTAGCTTTGAGAGTAAAGCGTTTCATTTTGGTAAGTTTGTTCCTTTTCTTTTGCACGCTCATGCCATAGGCATCCCTTCGAGGAAAGAAAACGAACCAAAAGAAAAGGGCACCAGCAACCAAGCCCATTTTCCCTCGAAGCGCGCTACCTAGTCCCTATGGGCCGCTTACTCACAGTCCTCAAATGTACCGCGCTGTTGCTGGATGTCTCCCATCCATACGCCACTTGAATTTTCAATGACGCTGTAACTAACAACCAAGACAGTCCTAAGCTAATCCCTACCTAGAGGTATCTATTTTCGTATTATCCTCAACAATATTCCCTTTTACATCTACCTCCACTATTTCGTATCCCAGCCGGGCCAAGCCGGGCTCTACCGCGGCTTTATCACCCACCACAACGATCTTCATCTCTTCATAGGGCAATAATTTTTTGGCGAGCTCATTGATCCTTTGCGTCGTCATGTTATTGATGGTTTCATTTTGCTTTTCAACGTAGTTTTTATCCAGGTCATAATGCACCATTCTTCTTAAAAACCCTGTTTTTTGCCAAGGGGCTTCGTACGCCCTGGCATCTCTTTGGCCGATAGAATTCTTCATAAAGGATAATTCATCTTCATTGATGCCTTTGTCTGCATAAAGCTTGATCTCTTTCATGAATTCGGCCACGGCACTGTCCGTTACATTGGCTCGTACCCCGGCACCCGCTGTAAAAGGGCCGGGTTCATCATCGCTACTAAAGCCGGATCGGGCTCCATAGGTGTATCCTTTATCTTCCCTGAGGTTGAGGTTGATCCTGCTATTGAAGGCACCGCCTAGGTTATAATTCATGAGGTATGCTTCATAGTATTCCCCGGTAGCGTCATACGTCATATCGGTCATGTAACCTATCCTGATCTCGGATTGGGGAGCTTTTTCTTTATCCACAAGGTATATCTTGGTTTTTTCTGCAACGGCACTGGATGTGAGCCCTGGAATTTTGACATCCTTCGACTCCCAGCTCTCCAAAAAGCCTAGTTTTTTTAAGATGTCTTTCTTACCGATGTCCCCGACGATAACGAGTTCAGACACACTGGGAGAGTAGTAAGAAGCATAGAAATTTTTAATATCGTCAAGACTGATGTTCGTTACGGTCTCTTCAATACCTGACGAAGGTACGGAGTAGATATGCTTATCCCCGTAAAGAAGCCTGCGGTAGACATTATTGGCAATAGAAACCGGCTGTTTTTCTTGGGATTTTAGCCCTTCTAACTGCTGCTTCTTTACCTTGTCAAAGTCTTCTTGAGAAAACCTTGGCCTTTTTAGTACTTCTTCTACCAGTGCCAGCGTAGCATCAAGGTTCTTTGTGAGTGACCGGGCTGATAACACTGTGCTATTGTCGCCGGCAGATACACTAATGCTGCTTCCCAGCTTTTCTAACTCCTCGGACAGTTGTTCCGCGGTATAATTTTTGGTGGACTCGTTCAACATGGCCGCAGTGAGCTGTGCTAAGCCTGCTTTGTCCGGGGCATTTATTTGTAGCGCATGCCCGCCATTGATCGTCAGTTCAAAAGCTACCGTAGGGATCTCGGAAGACCTGGTCCCAATCACTTTGATCCCGTTTTTAGTTTTAGCGGTCCAAACATCGGGTACCTGTACCAGTGGGCTTTGCCCCGGCGTGGGTCTTTTGCTGCGGTCAAAGCTACTCTTAGGTTTATTGTAGGTCAACCCTGAATAGTTAATAGTGGGAAAAGGGTTATCCCCCTCTTTTTTAGCGGTAAAATTATCGGGCTTTGCCGGTACTCCATCTTCTTTTGCCAGTACGCTCTGAATTACGGCATACTGCTCTTTAACATATTGGTTATATACCCTAATTACGTCTTCTTTCGTAACGGCCGAGTAACGTTCAAGCTCTGTAGCCAGGTAGTTGGGATTTCCTGTAAATGTTTCATAGGCGGCGAGCTGGCTTACTTTACCACTTACTGTGGCCAACCCGTTGATCCTTCTTGATTCGTAGCGTGCTTTGAACTTCTGGATATCTTTATCGCTCACACCGTTCTTTTCGAACTCATCCAACGCTTGTCTCATTTCTGCTTCAAAGTCGCTTAACGATTTCCCTGGGAAAGGAAGGACGAACATTGTGAATTCGCCTGCTAACTCACTGGTGCTATGAAACACACTGGATTGTATGGCTTTTTGGGTCTCCACGAATTTTTTGTAGAAGTAGCTCCCCTTGCCCGTGCCGATGATCTCTCCCAAACAGTCTAGCGCTGCCTCGTCTTTATGGTATCGCGGCACGGTCGGGTAGGTCATGAGCAGCGCCGGGAACCGGATATTTTTATCATAATAAGACACATAACGGTCCCGGTCTAACGATACCCTGTCTAACTTCACGGGTTCTACTGCCGGCCCTACAGGAATATCTCCAAAATACTTTTCAACTTTGGCGATGACATCTTTGATATCAACATCTCCTCCCACGGTAAGGGTAGCATTGTTAGGGCCATACCAGCGTAAAAAGAACTTTTTCAGATCGGTCACATCCACACGGTCCAAGTCTTCCAGGATACCAATAGTAAGCCAGGAGTAGGGATGCCCATAAGGGTACAGGGCCTCTGCGTTCACTTCCCTGAAAAGCCCATAAGGGCTGTTATCATAACGTTGTTGCTTTTCATTTTTTACAGTTTCACGCTGGACCTCAAATTTTTCTTGGGTGACGGCATCTAGCAAGAATCCCATCCGGTCCGCTTCCAGCCACAGGGCCGTTTCCAACTGGTTTTTGGGAAGGGTTTGGAAGTAATTTGTCCTGTCGCGGTTTGTGGTGCCATTTAGTGTGCCGCCTGATTCGCTTACGATCTTAAAATGTTCTTCATCTGCCACATTATCTGAGCCTTGGAACATCATGTGTTCAAAAAAATGGGCAAACCCTGATTTCTTCAGTTCTTCTCGTGCCGATCCGACATGATAGGTTACATCTACATGTACGAGGGGGTCGGAGCGGTCTTCATGGATGATAAGTGTGAGTCCATTGTCTAGGACATACTTTTCGTAAGGGATCACGATTTGGCCGTCTTTGGCTGCTACCCGTTCTACGAGTTTAGCCTGGGCAAATAGGGTAGCGCTCACAAAACACAAAAGGGTTACAAAAGAGCATGATTTTAATGTCGTCATTCTTCCAGTTTGGTTAGTTGATCGTATTAAAGTTAACGATAACTTGGTTTTCGTGGTCTTTTTTTACAAAAACGGTCGGAAAGGAACCGCGAAGTTTAACTGGGGTGCCCTTGAAAATTATCTATGATAGTAAAATGTTCAGTTTTGGCAGATTAGGCTGTATTTTAAAGTGTTTCGGGTAGTGCCAGCCTGTAAATGAGCAGTTTGAGCGGAATTTTGTGGTTCTAGGCCCGGTTTTCATTTTCTTTTGCCCGCCCAAAAGAAAATGGAACAAAAGAAAAGGGCGTCAGCAACGAAGCCCATTTTCCGCTCGAAGCGCGCTATCCAGCCATTACAAGCTGCTTGCCCGCAGTCCTCCAATGTATTGCACTGTTCCTGGATGTCCCCCTCCATACGCACTTGAATTTTCAGTGATGCTCTTCGGGGCGTAAAGTACTAAAACAAAAAATGCCATCGGTTGTGCGATGGCATTTCTTTTGACTTTCAAAAACGGTTCTTATAAGATCTGCGCCGTGTGATCTTTGGTTTTCACTTTTTCTATAATGTTTTCAACCTTCCCTTCCTCATCGATCACGAAGGTTTGGCGGGCAGTTCCCATATATTTTTTACCGTACATGGATTTTTCTACCCAGGTCCCGAATTTTTCATGGATCTGCTTCTCAGTATCAGCCAAGAGCTTAAAGGGTAGACTTTGCTTTTCAATGAATTTTTGATGCGATTTCTCGCTATCCGTGCTTACGCCCAAGATCTCGTATCCTTGATTTTGGAATTCACTGTAATTGTCCCTTAGGTTACAAGCTTCTGCCGTACAGCCGGGCGTGTTGTCCCTGGGGTAGAAATATAAAACTACTTTTTTACCCTTGTAGTCAGAAAGTTTTACAGGATTTCCGTCCTGGTCGTTTACTTCAAAATCTGGCGCTGGATCGCCTATTTTCAATGCCATAGTTAATGATAGATTTGTGTTTTGTATTCCGTTTTATTATTAACATTATCTGTGACAACAAGTTTAACCTCTCCCGAAAAAGGCTTACTTTCTACGAGTTTTTCTGACCAGATCAGCTTCCTTTTGTAATCATAATGCATCAGTACCCATTGACCATTCACCGTACATACAAAGTCTTTGATGCCGCTAAGGTGGTCCATTATTTTAAACTTTACATCTTTGGTGTTTACGGTTACCGGTGTAATGATAGGCGGAACGGTATCTCGCGCCAGGGTGAACTTTCCAAAATTGCGTGTGCGGAAAGTGATCTTATTTCCTGTCCAAGAGCCTCCCACAAAACCGGCTAAATTCCCTGAACCGTCTACACCAAACACCCGGAGGTTGCGTAAGTCTTGATAAGCCTGCTGGGGCCTTAAGGTAACATTGATATGTTTTTTTAGAGGTATGGTACGAGTGCCGATCTTAAATATTTCCCGTTGTGCCAGGGTGTCATAGTAATGATCTAATTCGAAATATACGGTATCAAAAAGTGAATTTTTGGGAAAGTTGATCTCCACGTGTTCACTAAAAAAATCATACCCGACCTGGGAAGGGATCATATCCCTTAGGTCGAGACTTTTGTAGAAATCTCCTTTTTCGACACTGCGTGGCACCCCGTGACGCAGGTCCCAGAGATAGACAGCTTTTGAATTGTTCGCCACAAATTCGGGTACGATGTCCACCTGTCGTGGTGTAAAAATGCTAAGTACCGAAGAGTCAGAAGCATCGGTGGTGATCACCAGGGTGTTATCAATGACTTTAGTATCTTCCGGGGTAATGACTTTACCATAGACCACCTGTGTTTTGTTTTGGCCTGCCAGCGTGAAACGTAGTTTACTGGAGTTGCCATATGAGTCGGTCATGGTGATCACCCCGTGATGCTGTTGCCCCGGAAGGGCTCTGAATTTTCCTTTTAACGTATTGGTTTCGTAGAACTTAAGCTGGTTGCCATCGTCCAAGTAGAGCTTGTGAAAGCGCTTACCCGTGGTGGCCAGCTCGTGGTAGTTCATGTGTTTGAGAATATTTCGCTGTTCATGGAAGGCAAAAGAGCTGATATGGTGCCGGTATACAGTACTGCTATCGATCTTCATCTCGATGGTATTGATACCACAACGGAACCTGGAATAATCCAGCTTATCATGGGCCAAAATCTCTATCCCTACCAGCCCACGGGCTTTTATGGGCTCATCCACGACATAATCGTTACCTACACGTCTTAGGTTGTACTCTTTTCTTCCAAATTGGCCTTCTACCCTTGCATCAATATCCAATGTTTTTACGGCCAGCTTCAAGGCCACCGGCGGTATGTGGTCTTTTACTTCATTGAATCCGTAGGTCAATGGGTTTAAAGGCCGCTGGTTGGCATCCCGGATATCGAAATGAAGGTGAGGCCCCCCGGAGGAGCCGCTATTCCCGGCAAGGGCAATAGTATCTCCGCGTTCGACGGGAAACTGGCCTTTTCGAAAATAAAGGTTGATCTTAAACGTCTTCCTGCGGTACTGTTCTTTCTTTACATACTCCGCTACCGGGCCCTTAAACTTTTCAAGGTGGGCATACACTGTAGTCTGGCCGTTGGGATGCTGGATATAAAGTGCATTGCCATACCCTGTAGGAGATACGGCGGCCCTGGAGATATATCCTCCTGCAGCGGCGTGTACCACTAGCCCGATGCGCCCTTCCGTACGTATGTCAATACCTGCATGGAAATGGGTAGCGCGTAACTCGCCCATGGTGCCGGCCAGCGTATTGGTCACTCCCGGTTTGATAGGGAAAAGATAGTAGTTATCATCAAAATGGAGGTCTTCACTAAATTGAGCAAAAACCCCTGTGCTTATTACCAACGTACAGATCCCTAGTAGTGCTTTACTTGATCTCACACTCTAATAATTTTTCATCTTCAATGTAGGCGGCCAGTTTTTGACCTGTCCGGACGGGACCTACACCTGCGGGTGTACCAGTAAAAATAAGGTCCCCTTTCTTTAACGTAAAAAATGTCGATAAATATGCCACAATATAATCAAAACTGAACAACATCAACGCGGTATTTCCCTTTTGTTGTAGGTTATCGTCGATGAATAAACTGAAGGTGATATCGTTAAGGTCTTTGAAATGGGTAATGTCTTTAAATCCCGAGACCGGTGCAGATCCGTTAAAGCCTTTCGCAATGGCCCAGGGCAGTCCTTTTTCCTTCGCGTTCTGCTGCAAGTCCCGTGCCGTAAAATCTATCCCGATACCGATTTGATCATAATACTTATGTGCAAACTTTTCCTGTATGTTCTTGCCTTCCCTGCCTATTTTTAATACCAACTCCACCTCGTGGTGAATGTCTTGTGAAAATCCCGGGTAATAAAAAGGAGCATTGTTTTTGAGCAAGGCGGTATCAGGCTTGGTGAAAATGACGGGCTCTGAAGGACGTTCATTATTAAGTTCTTCGATGTGCTCAACATAATTGCGACCAATAGCTAAAATCTTCATAATGTATATGCTTAACTTTGTAAAGGCTTAAATGTGAAACACGAAAGTGTCATACATTTGTATTCATAAATGCTAACTTAAACTATTTTAACGGGACAATTCAGTTATGGTAAAAAAGGCAAGTTTTCTGTTTTTAGTGGGTTTGATGTTTTATGGCTGCGCTACGGTACCATTGACAGGCAGAAAGCAACTCAGCTTAGTCTCTAACTCGGAGATATTGCCCTTGAGCTACGATCAATACAAGCAGGTGCTCAAGGAGAGCAAGCTATCGGACAACGAGGAGTGGACGGCCATGGTAAAGAGAGCGGGAAAGAATATCCAGTTGGCGGCAGAAAGGTTTATGCGGCAGCAGAATGCGCTGGACCAATTGGAAGGATATGAATGGGAATTTAATCTCATTGATTCTGAGACGGTCAACGCGTGGTGTATGCCTGGGGGTAAGGTTGCTTTTTACACGGGGATTATGCCCATATGCAAAACAGAAGAAGGAGTGGCCGTGGTGATGGGACACGAGGTAGCCCATGCCCTGGCTAACCATGGCCGGGAACGTATGAGCCAAGGCCTGGTCACGAACTTGGGGCTGAGCTCGGTCAGCTTGGCCATGGGACAAAACCCAACGCTTACACAGGAAATATTCATGCAATCCGTGGGAGTAGGTACCCAGTTAGGTATGTTGAAATTTTCCCGGACCCATGAATCGGAAGCGGATAAGATAGGCCTGATCTTTATGGCTATGGCAGGGTATAATCCCGAAGAAGCCCCTAGGTTCTGGCAGAGAATGGAAGCCCAATCCGGCGGAGAACGACCTCCCGAGTTTATGTCTACTCACCCCAGCCCTGATACGCGTATCAGGGATCTTAATGCCAATATGCCCGAAGCCTTGGAATTTTACAGGAAAAGTAAGGGATTATGACCGAGAGGTAAGGTAGTCGAAATTTTTCATGATCTCCTCGTTTGAGGGGGTTTCATCGTCATAAGGCAGCCTGGAAACAAACAGCCTGCCTTTTTTTACTTCCTTTTTGCGATAGCCCATAAGGTGGAATATTTGCAAGCTATAAAACAAAGCGATTTTCCGGTCAATAATGAAGGTATTAGGGGCGCTTTGATCTTTACGTACACCCGGTAACCAGTGGAGATATTTATCGAATTTAAGCTTGCGGAGTCGCTCCGATACTTTTAGCCAGAAGGGACTTATGCCGCGGATCAAGAAAAAGCCGTCATCACCTTTTCCCTGGTACAGGGGCATGAAGAGCCTGCCGTTCTTGAAGGCTTTGATGGCGCCATTCTTATCATGGGCCAAACGAGTACCTTTTTTGACTTTTTGGAAATTGACAAAACCGGGCTCCATTTTGAAATGATCTGACGTATCTATGCCATGCCGAAAAAAAACTTCATATATCTTTCGTTCGTCTAGTGCCAAGCGACCCAGGATCTCGCGGTACTTGTGAAATTTTGGGATCTCTACTGGGTCTATACAACCCAGTTGCTCTAAGATCAGCCATATAAAGGCTTCATGATTTTCAATGGAAGAAAGGTCGTCATGCTGTCCTGATTCAAACAAGACACTGGCTATTCCCAAATCATTAAAAGCGCCGTTCAAGGTGCCCTTAATCTGTTCGGCCAGCCCCAGTATGATAGGGCTTGGAATGTTTTTTACAAATTCACGGTTTCGGAGGGTATCATTGATAGAAATGAACGGCACACTTTCTGACGATGTGGTATGAAGATCACATAAGAACACATTTTCTTTTGTGCCGGAAATAATCCTGGTGAGCTCTTTTGTAAGGGCACGTCTTTCGGTATCCTCGGCGTGTTTTGAAAGCGCATCATGTGTTGGGTAGACCTCGGCCAGGTAACTGTCCCAATTGCGGTTCATATCCTCGTCTATGAACCTTTCCTTTCTTTCTAACGCCGTAATATTTCCTGCCAGGCCTATCAAAGAGCCCTTAAAAGTAGGTTTAAGGATATTCAACTGGTCCAGTACGGCTTTCAGCGCTACAATACCCGCAGGCTCATTACCATGGAGTCCAACTACAAAAATGACCACAGGTCCTGCTTTGTTGGTGGCGTAGGTACCTATGGTCCTTTTTTTTATGTGGGGTTTTGCTGCGGTTTCGCTACTGATCATAAATATCGAGGATTTACGAGGTTTTTTATCTATCTTTTAAGGTAAGCTTTGCGTGGCCATTCTCATATCTCAAAAACTAGTTTGAAACATGATTTATGTCAGCCAAGTATTGCTAACAAAGATGTAGGTTACATCACTTTTTATAATTGTTCAACGTCAATGATTCCATATGGGTAGTCATAAAGTCATATCCTTACAAGATGCTCATGAGCGGAGGCTGTTCGTCCAACGCATCATCCGGGATATTGAAGCGCTTGAGATCATGATCCAGGAAGATCTGCTTGAAAATGACGCGCATAGGATTGGGGTTGAGCAAGAGTTATGCCTGGTGGACCAGTCTTACCATCCTGCACCTGAGGCAGATAAAGTGATCGCACGGCTTGGTGATGATCATTACAATGATGAATTGGCCAAATTCAACCTAGAGATCAACTTGGATCCTATGGCACTGGGACAGGCCAGTTTTTCTATCATGGAACGGCAACTGGATGATTACTTACAACGGCTTAGCCAGGTAGCAGAGGAAGCAGATCTTCATTATGTATTGACCGGGATTTTGCCCACCCTCCGGCCCAGTGATCTCACCATGGACAATATCAGTCCCAGGCCTAGGTATCGTGCTTTGAACGATGCTATCATTGGCCTCAGTGGAACCCACCACCTCCGGATCCAAGGCACCGATGAATTGGTGACCCGTGATGATTCTATTATGTATGAAAGCAGTACCACCAGCTTCCAAGTGCATTACCAGGTGGCTGCCAATGACATAGCCAGTACCTATAATTGGGCCCAGTTTATTTCTGCCCCGGTATTGGCAGCGTGTACAAACTCACCTCTTTTTTTAGGTAAGAGACTATGGAATGAAACTCGTGTGGCAATGTTCCGGCAATGCAGCGATACCCGCTCTAACTTCGATGGGATGCGTGAAAAAATGGCACGGGTGTTTTTAGGGGAGAAATGGGTGGAAGATTTTGTCACGGACATTCACATGAATGACCTGGCAAATCATGATGTATTGCTGGGGATCAATGAATACCAAGATCCTGTAGATACCTTAAAGTCTGGCGGGATACCAAAGCTCAGCGCTTTGAGTGTTTTCAATGGCACACTCTACAAATGGAATCGCACCTGTTACGGGATATTGGAAGGCAAACCCAATTTGCGTATCGAAAATCGCTATTTGCCAGCAGGCCCATCTATCGTGGATGAAGTAGCCAACGCAGCCTTGTGGATAGGATTGATGGTGGCCAAGCCTACCAATTGGGATAAGCTGAAAGAAAGCCTGAGTTTTGAAGATTCTAAAGCTGATTTTATGAGAGCTGCCCGGGTGGGACTAGATTCGCATTTTCGTTGGTTTGACGGTAAATCCCACGCGGCACAAGAATTGATCTTGAAAGAATTGTTGCCTATGTCCCGTCAAGGGCTGCAATTAGCCGATATAGATACGAAGGACATCAATAAATACTTAGGATTGATAGAGGAACGTGTAAGCGCCCGACGGACGGGCTCCTCTTGGTTAGTGGAATCCTACAATCACCTGAAGAAACAGGTGAACTCAATTGACTCGGTGCTCATGACGATTACTGCCGCAGCAACAAAACGGCAAAAGCAAAATATTCCCGGGCATCTATGGGAGCCGGCGCATATGGATGAGCTAGGAAATGGTTCCGGCCGTTTTGAACGTATAGACCAGATCATGTCGAGAAAGTTGTACACGGTGAATGAAGAAGACGCGATTGACCTGGCACAGAGTATCATGAAATGGAAAAACATCCGTCACCTGCTGGTTGAAAACAATGCGGGTGAGCTCGTAGGGTTACTTAGCCTAGGCCGGCTGTTTCAACACTATTTTGAAAACCGTGAGAATGGGGTGCCCGTGGCGGTGAAAGACTTTATGGTCAAAGAGGTAATTACTATACCCTATTATGCGTCCACGGTGGAGGCTATACGGACTATGAAGAAACATAACATAGGGTCTCTCCCGGTAGTGAACGAGTGGAATAAGCTGGTGGGGATAGTCACTGAGCGTGATTTTTTTACGCTGGCGGAGTTCTTACTGCAAGATTAACGCAAGCTTCATCTCCTTTACTTTTTTGTTGTACCAAGTGTCCTTAAAAATTAGCTTTGATGGGGAAACGTTTAATTTTGGCAAGTTAAGCTATCTTTTTAAGATGTTTCGGGTCATGCCAGCCTCTTAATGAGCAGTTTAAGCGTGGTTTTGTGGTTCTAAGTCCAGTTTTCATTTTCTTTTGCGCGCCCAAAAGAAAACGAAACAAAAGAAAAGGGCGCCAGGAACCAAGCCCATTTTCCGCACAAAACGCACAACCCAGCCCCTATAGGCCGCTTGCCCACGGGCCTCAAATGTGCCGCGCTGTTCCTGGATGTCCTCCCTCCATACGCCATTTGAATTTTCAATGCTTTCAACTAGTGCGCATTTAGCGTAGCGTAATGCGTACTTATCGAGGCCATAGGATTTGTAATCTGGGCGTTGTCGTTAGTGCCCCATGATCCTATAAAAGTATGTCCTTGAAAATTACATTTAATAGTAAAACGTCAATTTTGGCAAGTTGAGCTATATTTTTAAGATGTTTCGGGTAGTGCGATCCTCTCAACGAGCAGTATACGCGGAATTTTGTGGTTCTAAGTTCGGTTTTCATTTTCTTTTGCGCGCCCAAAAGAAAACGAAACAAAAGAAAAGGGCGCCAGCAACAAAGCCCATTTTCCGCTCAAAACGCGCTATCCAGCCCCTATGGCCCGCTTGCCCACAGGCCTCAAATGTGCCGCGCTGTTCCTGGATGTCTCCCCTCCATACGCTCTTGAATTTTCAATTCAACTAGTGCGCATTTAGCGTAGCGTAATGCGTACTTATCGAGGCAATAGGATTTGTAATCCGGGCGTTCTCGTTTGTGCCTCATGATCATATAAAAGGGTGCCCTTGAAAATTAGCGTTGATAGTAAAACGTTTATTTTTGGCAAAGCAGGCCGCATTTTAAAAATATTTCGGATAATGTGAACCTGTAAATGAGCAGTATACGCGTGATTTTGTGGTCCTAAGCCCAGTTTTCATTTTCTTTTGCGCGCCCAAAAGAAAACGAAACAAAAGAAAAGGGCGCCAGGAACCAAGCCCATTTTCC
>JANQLQ010000023.1 GCA_028280565.1 Fulvivirga sp. | reverse complement strand
TGCTCATTGCGAGGTTTGCATTACCCGAGACATCTTAAAAACAATGCTGAATTTGCCAAAATTAAACGTTCTCCAGTCAAATTCAATTTTCAAGGACACCTTAAAAATAGGGCTAGGTTAAACAGTAAAGAAAATCCCTTTATGATTCTTTGAGCTTTAGTGCCTCTTAGTGACCGGGGGAAGCTTCACCACCAAGAGACGCAAATCCACAAAAGTTCACTAAGCTTACTCACCAAAACCACCAGGTAACATCAAAGTTATAAATGGGTATCTAGTCCAGGTTATTTTCTCCGTGTTTACCAATCCCACCATAGCCGTCCGTTTAAAGACTTCCCAGTGCAACCCCTCACCCCTAAAGGGCAATCCTCCTCACGTTTGGTCCCGTTTAGGGGTGACGGGTAAGCGATGGTCATAGAATGGCTTAAACGGACGGCTATGCCAATTCCACGCGCTACCTCGATCCCATTCCCGGAGAGTAGCGTCCTCATTATTGTTGAATAATTCTCACCTGGTTCATTAGGGTAACTTCGGCTGAACACTTATCATTATATCCCCGTTAGTGTTATCATTAACTACGCTCAAGCAATTAGATCTATGGACTTTGAAATTACGAGTGAGTACGAACCTACTGGCGATCAGCCACAAGCAATAGGCCAGTTGGTACAAAGTGTTGAAGAAGGAGAACGTTTCCAAACCCTGCTGGGAGCGACCGGCACAGGGAAAACTTTTACTATGGCGAATGTCATAGCCCAAGCCAATCGCCCTACGATAGTTTTGAGCCATAACAAGACACTGGCTGCACAACTTTACGGGGAGTTCAAGCGCTTTTTCTCTAAGAATGCGGTAGAATACTTCATATCATACTATGATTATTACCAGCCAGAAGCTTACATCCCTAACTCTAACCTGTATATCGAAAAAGACCTGTCTATTAACGAAGAGATCGAAAAGTTAAGGCTTAGCGCTACATCTTCGTTATTAACAGGCCGCAGGGATGTGCTAGTGGTAGCCTCGGTCTCTTGTATATACGGTATCGGCAACCCCGAAGAGTTTGGGAAGAATGTCGTCCGCCTTAAAGTAGGTGAGACCATTGCTCGGAACCGTTTGCTCTTTGCTTTAGTGGACATCCTGTACAGCAGGACAGAAGCTGAATTCAAGCGGAGCACTTTCCGGGTCAAAGGGGATACGGTAGACATCTATATTGCCTATGGCGATTTTGCCTACCGTATCATTTTCTGGGGTGATGAGATAGAGGCCATCCAGCGCATAGAACCCTCTACTGGCAAAAAGATCTCCGACGAAACAATGATCACGATATTCCCGGCTAACCTGTTTGTCACGGGGAAAGATCTGCTCAACCAATCGATCCGTGAGATCCAAGATGACTTGGTCACCCAAGTACAGCTCTTTGAAGATGAGAAAAGGCTGTTGGAGGCCAAGCGGCTCAAGGAGCGCACCGAATTCGATATAGAAATGATGCGGGAGTTGGGCTACTGTTCAGGCATAGAAAACTACTCACGCTATTTTGACCAGCGCAGGCCCGGCGCAAGACCGTTTTGCCTGTTAGATTATTTCCCCGACGATTACCTCATGGTCATCGATGAAAGCCACGTGACCGTACCCCAGGTACGCGCTATGTGGGGTGGTGACCGGTCCCGGAAGGTGAACCTGGTGGATTTCGGATTTAGGCTGCCCTCTGCACTGGATAACAGGCCCCTTACGTTCAATGAATTTGAATCGTTGCTCAACCAAGTTGTATATGTAAGTGCCACGCCGGGAGAATACGAGCTGCGCAAGTCGGAAGGAGTAGTTGTGGAGCAGATCATAAGACCCACAGGCCTACTAGACCCGGAAATTGATGTACGGCCTAGTGTAAACCAGATCGATGACCTTTTAGAAGAGATCGACGAAACCGTCAAAAAAGATGAGAGAGTGTTAGTAACTACGCTAACCAAACGGATGGCGGAAGAACTCACTAAATTCATGGAACGCGCTAACGTTAAATGCCGGTACATTCATAGTGAAGTAGATACCCTTGACCGGGTTGAGATCCTCCGTGAGCTCAGGCTGGGGATCTTTGATGTGCTTGTCGGGGTTAACCTATTACGGGAAGGATTGGACCTGCCGGAGGTATCGCTGGTAGCTATTTTAGATGCAGATAAGGAAGGTTTTCTGCGCAATGAAAGGTCGCTGGTGCAAACCATCGGTAGAGCCGCTCGGAATGCAAATGGCAGGGTGATCATGTATGCTGATAAAATAACCGAATCCATGCAAACCGCCATAGACGAGACCAATCGTAGAAGAGGGATACAAGCGGCTTACAACGAAGAACAAGGCATAGTGCCTCAAACCGTCCTGAAATCAAGGGAAGCGATTCTTGAACAGACCAAGGTGGCTGATAAAAAGAAATCTTCGGTAAAATATTATACCGAAGATGAATCCGTATCCATCGCTGCTGACCCAGTGGTCTCCTACATGGATAAGCAGGAGCTGGAAAAATTGGTCAATAAAACACAAAAAGCAATGGAGAAAGCCGCTAAAGACTTGGACTTTATAGAGGCCGCACGGCTTAGAGATGAGTTGTTAGAGTTAAAAAAATTATCAGAAGAGCGCAGTTAAAAAGTTATTAAATACATTAATTCAAAACTGATCTACTTAAAGATGCGTTACTAAAAAAACAGTTAGGATTTTTGCTATGAAGAGTCGATTTATATTTCTTGCCATGTTTGCCTCATCTGTATTCGGGGCTTTTTTATCCGCTTGGATCGTGCTTTCTTATGTAGAGCGCAACCCGGACCCCGGACTACAAGGACAAGTATCCGTAAGCGATCGACAGAACAGGATATCCTTCACGAACAACTTTGATTCTTCTATTGTAATTCCCGAAGGTATCAATTTCATCAACGCCGCCAAGGCTGTCACCCTTGGGGTAGTACACATCCGCTCTTCTTACTCTTCGGGCGTTCGGAGCCTGAATCCGTTGGATGGTTTTTTCAGGGACCAATCCCAGTCGTCGGGGTCAGGCGTGATCATCACGGATAACGGTTTCATTGCCACGAACAATCACGTGATCGAGGACGCCAGCCAGATCGAAGTCGTATTGAATGATAACCGGAGCTACCTGGCCAAGGTGATCGGTACAGATCCTACCACTGACCTGGCACTTTTAAAAATTAATGCCAAACATCTCCCTTTTATCCGGTATGGGGATTCGGATAAAATATCACCCGGAGAATGGGTGCTGGCCATAGGTAATCCTTTTGATCTCAATTCCACCGTGACCGCCGGTATCGTAAGTGCCAAAGCGCGCAATATTGGCATATTAAGAGACCGGAGCAATTTACAAATTGAATCATTCATTCAAACGGATGCCGCTGTCAACCCCGGGAATAGCGGGGGAGCTTTGGTCAACCTTAAGGGAGAGCTCATTGGGATCAATACCGCTATCGCTACTCCTACCGGTACTTACGCTGGCTATTCTTTTGCCGTACCTGTTACCCTCATCCAAAAGGTCATGGATGATCTCTTGGAGTTTGGAGAAGTACAGCGCGGCCTATTAGGGATCAGGATAGGCGATGTAAATGCGCGACTGGCAGAAGCCCGCGACCTGGATGTAGTGAGCGGGGTATTTGTCAGTTCTGTCAATCATAACTCTTCCGCAGAAGAAGCGGGCATCGTGGAAGGCGACGTGATAGTGGCCATTGATGACGTACCCGTACATAATGTGTCCGAGCTACAGGAACTCGTGGCTCGCAACCGGCCCGGCGACGAAGTTAAAGTGACCTACATTCGCGAAAAAGCAGAAACCACGGTCGTTGCCGTTCTTAGGAATACAGAAGGAACTACGGAAGTGATCAGGACCATTTACCCGGAAAAACTAGAGGGGGGCGTTTTCGAAGACTTGGGACTCAGTGATTTGGGCAGCTACGAAATTGAAGGAGGTGTTAGGTTAAAAGAGGTACGCGACGGAAAGTGGAAAGAAGCCGGGTTAAAAGAAGACTTCATCATCACCTCTATTGACAAATTGGAGATCAAAGATATTGAAGATCTTCATAGAACACTCCAAAATAAAAAAGGCGGGATCCTCGTGGAGGGTATCTTTCCCAATGGAGAAAAGGGAGTTTTCGGCATGGATTGGTAGAATATCGAGGCTTTCCTAGGCGCACCCTGGTTTCCTTTTCTTTTTTATTCCAATCATGTGTAGGTTACCTCCATTTTGCTAGTTTTGTGCAGCCAAATCCAAGCCAATATGAACGACTACGGAATCCAAGAATCTCTTCATGCCCTGGGTATTAAGGAAGTGAACGAAGGCGTATCCACAGGCGCTAAATGGTTGCCTGGCAGTGGTGAGCTGGTTGGGTCTTTTTCTCCTGTGGACGGGAAGCTGATCGGTAAAGTTTACTTTGCTTCTGAAGACCAGTATAACGAAGTGGTAGAAACGGCAGCAAGAGCTTTTAAAAGCTGGAGAAAGGTGCCGGCCCCTAAGAGAGGGGAAGTCGTGCGGCAGATTGGCGACGAACTTAGGAAATACAAAGAGCCTCTCGGTAAGCTTGTATCCTACGAAATGGGCAAATCCTACCAAGAAGGGCTGGGTGAGGTGCAAGAAATGATCGATATATGTGATTTTGCCGTGGGGTTATCACGTCAACTTCACGGATTGACCATGCATTCGGAAAGGCCCAGCCACAGGATGTACGAGCAGTATCATCCACTAGGAGTAGTTGGAATTATTTCAGCTTTTAACTTCCCGGTAGCCGTGTGGTCTTGGAATACCATGCTCGCTTGGGTATGTGGAGATGTATGCATTTGGAAGCCCTCTGAAAAAACACCTTTATGTAGTGTAGCATGCCAGCATATCGTGAGTCGTGTTTTCGAAAAAAACGAGGTACCGGAAGGAGTCTCGTGTATCGTTAACGGTGATTACTCGGTAGGTGAATTGTTATCTCATGATCAAAGGATACCCTTGATATCGGCTACAGGGTCTACACGGATGGGCAAAAAAGTAGGTGCCGCGGTGGGTGCCAGGCTGGGTAAATCGTTACTCGAACTCGGGGGAAATAACGCCATCATTATCTCTGAACATGCCGACTTGGACGTTGCCATCATGGGAGCTCTTTTTGGGGCCGTAGGCACTTGCGGGCAGCGATGTACTTCTACGCGCAGGTTGATCATCCATTCTTCCATCTACGACGAAGTAAAAAACAAATTAACTTCTGCTTACCAACAGTTAAAAATTGGGAATCCATTGGATGAAGTGAATCACGTGGGCCCTTTGATTGATACCGATGCCGTAAAACAATACGACAGCGCCCTGCAAGAAATTAAGGCACAGGGAGGTACGCTGGTCATCGAAGGGGGCAGCATGGAAGGCGCCGGGTATGAATCGGGGTGTTATGTCAAGCCTGTGATCGCAGAGGCTGAGAACACTATGGACATCGTTCAGAAAGAAACCTTTGCCCCTATTTTATACCTGCTTAAGTATACCGAAATAGGGGAGGCCATTGAAATGCAAAACGGCGTAGCCCAGGGACTGTCCTCGGCAATTATGACCACCAACATCCGCGAGGCTGAAGGCTTCCTGGGACATGCCGGGTCGGATTGTGGTATAGCCAATGTGAACATAGGGACGTCAGGTGCAGAAATTGGTGGCGCGTTCGGTGGTGAAAAAGAAACTGGGGGAGGTAGGGAGTCAGGTTCGGATGCCTGGAAAGTGTACATGCGGCGCCAGACAAACACTATCAATTATGGAACTGATCTGCCTCTGGCACAGGGTATTAAGTTCGACCTATAAAGATCTTTTTCCCCTTATAAGTTCACAGTAGCCCGTTTCCCTGGCAAGGGTAAAAGTAGGCTATTTTGAGATTGTTTGGGTTTAATTTATATTTAAGTGATACATTTAAACAACTCACATGTTCGATAAACAAAAAAAATATCATTCCGTAATGTTGATTGATGACAACGAGATCGATAATCTCATCAATCAAAAGATGATAGAGGCCGCCAACTTAGCCACCTATATTTACACCCACACGGGGGCTAAAAGCGCCATCGAATTTTTAAAGAACATAGAAAAAATTGACGACATATCCGGTAAGGTATTGCCTGACGTGATATTCCTTGACATAGATATGCCGTTAATGGATGGATTCCAATTTTTGGATGAGTTTGAAAAACTCTCTGAGCAAACCCGGAAACAATGTAAGATCGTGATGCTTACTTCCTCTATCAACCCCCAGGATATGAATAAATCGAAAAAATACAGCTATGTAAAGCTGTATATCAACAAACCCTTATCCCAGGAAAGCCTCGAGAAGATCAGCGTCTAAGCTCCACGACACAGGCGGTTAACGAAGTTATCGTCTTTATTGATCAGGTTTGTCACGGCAAAGAACGGGGTATCTACACTCGTGATCTTCGATAGTAATGCCCTGATCTTTTCAGCTTTGTTCTTTTTCACGTCGCTGATAGCAATCTTCAATATCTTTGACAGGACAATGATATGCTCACAGCTGTCTTTACCGATCTGGCGTATCTGCCGCTGAATGCTATTGATCAATTGGTTAAAGAGATCAAAATCGTTCATAAGGCAATATTGTAGCGCTAACACGATCTTAATTTCCAGCTGCAGGTGAGGATACTTCTTCAAACTGACCTCGTTCAGTAAGTTATTCATCCAGCGGCTGGCTTCATCATAGTTTTCCACGTAATAGCAAGAAATGGCCCGATACATTACATAGGTCAAATAAGTCGCTACATCTTGCTGGTCCACCTCGTAGTCGTGGAAAAGTCCTTCATTTTCCTGGTACATTTTATCCTCTGTACCTACCCTGATATGGCGGTTGATCTTTGTGATCAGGAACTGTGCCGGGTGTGTATAAAGCGTGTAATTTGTGAGTAAATTACTGGCGGCATCATTGACCTCCTCGAAGTACCTCTCGGCCTTTCGGTATACCTTATAATGTGTATAGTATTCCAGTTTTAAAAATTCGAAAACCAAATTCAGGTGGTAGTAAATGGAGTCGAGCTGGTAAGACTTAAAGATCTTTTCTACGTTATCTAAAATGTCCTCTATGGGTTCAATGTCATTATCGAGTTCATCTTCCTGGTCAACGAACAACCGGTGGAAAATGACAATACAACTTTGATAAACGTAAAGACGATGAGATTCGTACAATGCAGAAACGTTAGCCATCTCTTTCATGAGCAACGTCAACCCTAACTTATCCGTTTCATCACCGGAAAGGGTATACTCTCCATACTTTTTGAAATACTCAGCCAGCAGATCTTCCGCCTTATCTACGGCCAGCATGTAAGCCACATGCCGGTTATACTGTTGAGAATAATGAAAATAGTCCGGCGCATGGATATGCAGCTTCTTCAATGATTTATAGACGATCGTTAACTCGTTAGAAAGATCATAATCCAGTAATTCTTTTTCTAGCTTTTTTAAAGTAGCTACTGCGATCGCCTTCTTTTTAGTGAAAATGATCTCGTTAATATTCGCGACCTTTTTCAGAATATCCGTACGGGGGCTCTCCATGATTTGGAGAAGGTACTCCTCTATACGTTGGTTGAGACGAGAACGAAGAGTGTAATAAGCATTGGTATTTACACCCAATTCATTCATGATCTTGGTATCGGACAGCTGCCTTTCCCTCATGGCTTGCAACAAATAAGCCGATTTGTCTGCGTTGCTCTCAATCAACGAATCCCGTATGGATTCATAGTCTTTTAATGATAATTGTTTTATGATATTCTTGAGTTTGGCCATATATGGTTGTTCCCTTTATTCTAGTCAAAAAAATGCCACCCCAGGTAGTGACTTACATGTACTAGCAAAACAAAGTTGAAAAGATAGTAAAAAAATACTATATCTTAATTTGAAAGCACAAGGTTAATGACTTTATACATGCAGACACGGCGATAAGTTAAAGATTATATTTGACTAAACAAAAAAGGAATTTTGCATGAGGTATAGTAAAGTGATACTGCCCACAAAGCGAAATAATCAAGTAATCACGTCAAAAAATACAATACACATCTCATTGATTTTTAGATGGTTAACTGCGAATTCGGTTAAAGTCTGGTTGGCCTGTTTTTGTCCATTCCCTCGTTCTTGACCATGTTATTTAACTTCTCAATGAAATAGATATAGTCTAATTAAAAATTAAGTGATGAACTATTAAATCACTCGCCGATAAAAAAGGTTTTAGCCCCTACGAGCAGGAAATGTACTGAATTTGTTTGCCAACAAAAGCAAGTGGTTCCTTCTCCGGCTGGTGAACCTTTTGGGCGAGCAAAAGAAAATAAAAACTTGACTTAGAACCCCGAAATCACGCTTAAGCTGCCCATTTCGAGGTTTCCATTATCCAAAACATTGTAAAATATAAGCCTAAATCACCAAAAACAAACGTTGGACCATCCAGGCTAATTTGGGAGGCACCTTAAACTAAACAATCGATCTCTATCAATTTAATACTTGGGAAATTCGAATCCCAAAATGCAGAAAGCCCGTACAACCCTACCTATGGATGGCTGCACGGGCCTTGTTGAAGTTACAGGAATGTTATTCTTTAATAAAACGTACCGGTAACTGGTCCGCTATTTTGAGTATGTAACTCCCCGACCTAAGGTTTGAAATGTCCACCTGTCTCTCATTGGTCACAGTCCCTAGTATAACCCTTCCGTTGAGATCAGTGATCTGCAATGGTACCCCATCCTCAATATCAAGCACGTTTAATGCTTGGTTTGCCGGGTTAGGATAAACTGAAATATGCCCTGGGACTACCTTCTCATTATACTCCGCCTGGGTGCTCCCGGAAACGTTACTGGCTCGAGCAGCTAGCATACTTTGCGGATCTTCGGGGTCTTTAATTTCATTAGGCGTGCCCAGGCTGATCCAGTCTACATAAAAATTGCTGGAACCCGCCTCTATCGTAATGGTATGTTTTCCCCTGGAAATGTCCAAGTTACCTACATCAATAGTTGCAAACCCGCCAGTGCCGGTAAAGTCTTTATTCAACTTCTCCGTACCACCGACCTATACCGCGGCTTACTTGACCTGGTTGTTTTTTATGCCATTTCCAGGATCGTTTAAAACGTAAAGTGTACAAAATACAAGGGGTGTAGATCTAACTCTTTGATCTGCTGTCCTCTAAGGAAAATATCTTGTAAGAACCGCTACTTTACCAAGAGAAGTTTATTGTCGGAAATTTTCTAGCGGCCCAAAGAGACCTATACTACTTAAAGGCAATGCTCCTTGAATCATTGAAAAGGTTTTCAAAGAGGGAATGCAAATGCCTTCACGATTCTCCTTTTTTAAAACCTGCCTTCTTTAGAGCTTTTCGACACCACGGGAAATATGGCTTGATTCCCAATCTTAGGTTTTCAATATTGTGGGCTGGAATAATGGTTTTTAGGGAAATCAGCTTGAAGTGCAGTTTCAATAATCAAACTCACACTCCAAGCCGATGTGTGGAGCCGGAGAGATTCGAACTCTCGTCCAGAGAAGGCAACCCACGTATCTTCTACATGCTTAGTCTTTCATTCATTTTCGAATAACGCCCGGTGATAGACAACCCAACGTTACCTTAGTTGCGATCAATTTCGTGCGAGCATCACAACCCTGCGCGCACTAGTACTGTTTATCGACACTCCTGGTCAAAACCTACAGTACAAAGGTTTTGTGGAATGTGGCCAGGAACCGAATCTGATCGGTTTACCTTTTAAGCCTGTTTATCTCACCGTCTGAGGCAGAGATTAGGCAGCCATGGCGTAGTTAGATTCGCCAAATAAATGTTGGAACTATCTTTCAAGGCTCTCATCCCATGAGCCTGCATGCTTACATACGTAATCACTCATCCTGTCGAAACCGGTCGGCCCCGTGTTACTTACTATTACATAATTACCCTGCGAAATTACGAAGATTTAATGAATAAAGTTCCTGGGCATCGTTTTACCTACCCGCCTGGCATGGGCAAAATGAAACATAGGAAAAACAGGCATTCATATTTACCACCCGTGGTTTTCCTTCAAAAAACTCTTGCCTAACTTCACACCATGAAATATCCCATTGCCTTGTTTTTGATAATTTTTGTGGATCACCTTGCCCTAGGGCAGATTTTAAAGGTGGATAAAGCCAGTTTGGACGCGGACTCGTCAGGTTATTTCATGGGAAATATTAATATGGATTTTAACCTCAACAACCGCGGTGCGACGGCCGAAGAGCAAATAACTTTCAGGGGGTTAACGGCCAATGCTGATGTAGTGTACGTGTCAGAAAAACATGCCTATGTCCTGATCAACACTATCAATTACTTCAAGTCCACTGGAGGGCCGCTGATCAGCACAGGGTATGCACATTTTAGAATAAACCTATGGCGCCGCAAAAAGATGTCATACGAAACATTTTCGCAGGTCCAGTACGATGACGGGAGAAATATGCCCTTTCGCTTTTTACAAGGCGCCGGGTTAAGGCTCAATTTAAAAAATGGCAAAAAAACAAATTTTCATATTGGCATAGGCGCCATGTTTGAGCACGAAAAATGGAGAGCTTTGGACGAAGAAAATGCGGTACTGGAACGTAACATCTGGAAAACTTCTAATTACCTTGGAGGACAGTTTAAGATCAACGATTTTGTGCGTTTCAATGTCATCTGCTACTACCAAGGTGGGTACGACCGTGATTCGGACATTTTCAGGAACCGCGTAAGCGGAGACGTAGTCTTACGTGTTAAACTCACAGAAAAGCTGGCCTTCCTCAATAGTTTCACCTTGCAATATGAAGACCGCCCGATCATTCCTATTAATAATTTTTTATACTCCTTAACCAATGGGCTGCAGTGGAATTTTTGATAGCAACGGCCAAGTGTTAAGTTAAGTGTAATTGGACGGTTAGCTATTTTTGCTAATCCCGTTCTTAAAGTCGGCAGCTGGCAATAAGCAATCGGCAATCCCCTATTTTTTTGCCTACTGCCTTTTGCAGATTGCCAACTGATTGAGAACCTTCCAATACCTCAAACATACCTCATCTTGGACCCGATGCGTCATTTGAGGCTTTACTTAACACTAGGACTACTTTTCCAGGTTTAAAATAATCGATAATGAAGTCTTTAGTTTCAAACCTAGGGCCAGTGAGCTGCAAAGGATGGGTGATCAACTTCCTGCTTTAAATCCATCCAACACCTATACCTAAGAACGTCATTCTTTTACTTTCTAACATCGTCATTCCTTGCAGCCTGTGCGTTGGGCTAGGCGTGACAAGGAATCTGCGAAGTCGTGAAACGAAAACCCAGTACACTTAAAAAAAGGTTCACGTTGAACGACACAACAGGTTCTTCCGTAGGAATCCCAATGGGGCTGCTCTCGCGTATCGCTCACCCTGCAAGGCTGGCAGGAATGACGATAAAGAGGGTCTTTTTCGTTTTTGATAAGGATATCCAATGGGCTCCCTTATCTTTAAATCACTGTCTATCAAATAATTGAATGTGACAAAGTAGAACCAGTCATAGGACCGCTACGCTTAACCTGCGGCCAGGGGTGTATGGGTTTGGTTGGGTTTGAATTTTCTTATCCTGCATCCGGGGTTTAAAATAAGGCCTGGCACAAGGGATTTCCCAGGACAGGCGACTTTGTTACTTTCTTCCTACTATCTCCACGGATTTGTTCACTGCTGGAAAATCATATTTACCGGGTATCGACCATTTCTTGTATCTCATTTTTGCCAAGGCATAGGGTGTAATCTGCCGGAAGGTATTCGTTATGGGCGTCCTGTTCCAGTACAATAATGGTTTTCATATCTTTCAGCTCCAAAATGAGTTTGCTCAAATGTACCTGCGTAGGAATATCTAAACCGCTGAAGGGTTCGTCAATGATCAAAATGGGCTTATCACTAAGCAGTGCCCGGGCAAAGGCCAGTAATTTTTTCTGTCCTTTGGAAAGGTTACAGCCTAAGTCGCCTATCCGGGTGTCTAAAGTAAGGCGGGTAGCAGCCGGGCAACTGGACTGGACGCGCTCCAAGACTACCTCTGCCTTTGGCCTCTTGTCCGCTTTGCGGCTGTAGCTGATGGCCTCGAAAACAGTCTTGCCATATATAGGCCAATCCCCGGGAACAACGCTAATGCATTTTCGCAACGATTTTTTTGTTACCTGCTTAATGTCTTGGGAGTCGACCAGGATCTTCCCTCCCGTAGGCAGGTATACTCCAATCAAAAGTTTTAGCAGGGTAGTTTTTCCTGAGCCGGTATGCCCATACACCCGTGTGAGGGAGTTAGAGTGAATAAAACAGTCTTCATAAATAATGCTTTTTTGGGCGCCGGTATATTTAAATTTAACTTCCTCGAAGGCTATCTCTCCCTTTTTGAATTTAAATTCTGCACCGGGCCGGTCATCGTCAGCCGGTTGGTTCAGTACTAACAATAGTTTACTAAATGATATTTTCCCGAGTTCCCATACGGTGTTTACCCGGAGTGTACGCCTAAAGACAGGCATAGCCGTTACAAGTAATAATATTGCCGTCAACAGCGAACCCGCATCAAGAGAAAGTTGCCCTTGCTGTTGCCGATAATACGTGTAGTATAAAATAGCGAAGAGCATAAGGTAAAGCAGCCCGGGGATCACGGCCATGATCACACTCCGTACCTGGTGGTATCGAATACCAGCTTCGTATACTTTAGTGGACCGTTTGACATATCGTGACATTTCCGGGGCAAGCCGGTTGAACGCTTTTAGAGAAAGTATGCCCCGTAGCGTCGCATTTACAAAAGAGAGCAGTCCAGATTTGTAATTGCGCTGCGCTAGGCTCCTGCTATGCAAGGCGCGATTCAGCAGGGTCATGAGCACCCCAAAAATGGGAAGGAATACCGCCATGATCACAGCTAAGCCGGCATTCAATATCCCTATGGTAGTGAATACTAACCCGAGTAAGAGCATATCTACTGAAAAGCCTACTAAGCCCTTAGTAACATAGTTTTGGATACTCTTCAGGTCCCCGCTATGGCGAAGCAGGTATTTGCCGATCCCTTTTTCATCGTAGACTTGCATGGGCATGTACAATTGGGAATAAAACAGTTTACCTCTTATGTATAACAACATTTTTTCCCCTACCCTTCCCACTTGGAATTGCTGCAAGAAATCGAAAAGAAGCTTTAAAAAAATCAATACCAAGAAAAAGGTAAGGAAGCGGGGGGAAGTATCCCAAAACCACGCCGGGAGGAAATCCAATACCTGGGATCGATGCGTATTCAACCCAAAAGTAAGGTTATAAAATTTACCAATGCTGATAGGGATGATAATCGTGAAAAGGTTTGAAAACAAACTCACCACGAACGTAAACGCCAAGGTGAGTTTGTTGTTTTTTATAAAATCGGCTAATATGTTGGATCTTGTCAACATGTTATGCTACTTCTAATACATACCGAGCCGATGCCATCTTTTTTTCAAGCTTGGCACCGGCTTTCGGCTTTAACAGGTTGACGATGTTTTTAGAGGCCAGGTCTGTAAGGTTCAAAAGAGGAAGTTTTAAATTCCCATTGACCTCATCCACTAAAAGTGGGCTCGTATTGATCATTCCGCTGAGGCCGAAAGGTTCTATCCCTTTACTCCTTAGAAGGGTCACCCCTTGCAAAGCGCTGAGGCTATCACCACAAGAAAATAATACATGATCTATGGTAGACATAAAAGTTTTGTCATTGATCAACATTTCGGTCTCTCGCTGGAGAAGACCATCGGCAATCTCTATAACGACATAACCCGGGGCGGCCTTTTCCACTTCATCTAACAACCCGGCGTAGAGGTCCCTGAGGCAATCTAACGAGCAGAGGTACGTGGAAGGAAAGCCGAAATCAGCAAAATCAGTGGCAAAATCCGCCCCACAGTCGTAGGCAAGCATCTTGTCTTTGTTGAAAACAGTGCCCGTAAGTTTAAAAAAGGCTACTTTGTGGCCTGCGGCCTTTAATCCCCGGCAGAGGTAAGCCGCAGAGGTGGTCTTACCACTGTCCATGCTAGAACCAATGGAAAGGATCATTTTATACTTCCTTTTCTTTTTCCCATTGAATTTAGTCGTGGCCACGTTGTTGTAGATCGTATTGATCACCTCGCCGTCACGGTCAGTGGCATACCCGACTAATTTCAGCTTTGTAGTACCTAACAGTTCTAATTTGTAATACATAGATTTGACGATGCCAGCCACACCACCTTTTCCTAAAAGGTCATATACCTCTTGGTATCCCTCGGGGATATAGCCTTCAAACTGGTTACTGGCATATCTATTTCCAAAAGTTACCATGATCCGGTCCCCTTCGAAGATGCTACAATTCCTGCCCTCCTCATTTTGAATGGAGTTTAGGCTGCCGATCTCCAGGACCTCAAAAATGGCCACATCACCGGCCTTGGGTTGATGATCCGTTTTTATCGATTCGTCCAACTGGTAATCGTTAATATTTTTACAGATAATTGATTTCTTAATGGTCGTCATAATTTTAGGATTTTATTTTTTTATTTCTTTGGTCAAGCCACAAGACGTAATCAACGGTTGCTTTTGTCTAATTCATTTTGGTTACATGCTAAATCGATAAGAAGTACTGATCACAAGTGCCGAGAAATTGTTGAATTTGCGTCTTACCTTCCCATTTCTTGGATCCTCGACATTGATCCTGCGGTACTTATTCCCTAGGTTAAATTCTGTTTGACGCATGAATCTTAAGGTGACGTTAGTTCTTTTCATGGGCGATATACGAACCCCGAGGGTAATACGGTGAGCGTGAAGTCCATCCGGTGATTGGCGTACAACCCGTTCGCCGGCATTGTCACGATACCACAGTGGTCTGCCAGATATGTAATAGTGGAATTCATTGGTCATAAATGGCCGGGCCCGCAGGGGAAGGTCCCAATTACGGCGGTGAATGCGAAAGGCATAACGCAGGCGGTATTCGAATTTACTTCTTTCAGGGAAGTGCCACTCTGTCCGGAAAAAGTGAAGGGCACGGATGTTTTGAAAATTACCCGCATAGCTGGCGCGGGCGGTTAACCGGTTACGCTCTTCTGTGATAAGATCAAAAGGATCATAAGATTGTTGATAGCCTAACCCTAGTCTCCATCGCCTATTACAGCGGTAGGTAACGTTCACGCTACTTTGCACCGTGGTTAGGTCCAATGGCCCCCTGTTGAACATATACAGCTGACCAACAGATACTCGCCACTCCCGGGTGATCCTGGCTTGGGCATTCAGCCCCATCCAAAGCTTTGTAGCATCTTGCGAGAATGTATTACCACCGAGTAAAATAGCTATTGAAACAAAAAATATTGCTTTAGTTGAAGGCATGATAGTGTTACTACTTTTACAGTTAAAAAAATAAGTCGATCGGTCGCAGTCTTGGGTTTGCTTTGGATCTTTGATTATTAGTCGAAGTGAAGTGAGAAAATGTAATCTGATTTCACAAAAAATTCCCGGCCTACAATACCACCTAATCGTGAGTACTTGTATGGCCGGGATAGCTTATAAAAATTTTGCTTGTACTTGTGGTGTTGGAAGCTCACAAGCGTTTTTTACACCGAACCATCGGTAACGGTATTTTGCAAAAAGTTTGTAGCCCATCTCACGTAAAGGCAGGGGCAAAAAAATAAGTACATACAAAAGGTTAAAAGGGCTCCTAAGCCGTTTCAGTATTCTGAATATGGCGGTGCTTCGGGTATACACCCGCGCGTCTTCGATCAAAACAATAGTGGAAGTATCCTTGGGAGCGTTGTATTCTTCCAGCAGCTTTTTCCCTATTCCCGACTGTTGTGAAGCAAAACGAAAGACATTTTTATCGTCATTATCGATCACAAATCGTACCGTCCGATCGCAGAAATTACATAGCCCATCAAAAAGAACCACCGACGAACCTCCACCGGCACCTGTTTCAACTACTGGGACCTGTTTTTTGTCGAACAGCCGTTTTTTAAGATAAGGGATTACCTTTTCCACATCAAAGAAGGGTAAAAAGATCAGGAAGGTCATTTGGTACCTGAACCGGATCCCCATAATGGCAAAGATGCCCCAGTGCATGAGCCAAGTTAAAACGGCCCAGGCCATACCTACTCTCTTGTTGATCATAGCCAGCGGGGCACCGAGTTCCAGTATAAATGTAGTAATGCCCATGATCATGAATAATTCAGTATGCGGGTAGAGCCACTCGAACAATGGCGAGGACATTTCTCCCAGCATATTCTTTCTCAATGTATCTATGGCCACCTGCGATCGCATAGCGCTTCCGGTGACCCACTGCCAGGCCAACTCTCCAAACACTTTGGCCACCCCGGACAAAAAATAAGTGAGCACCGTGGCCAGGCATACCAGCTTTATAGGCCAACCGTAGCGCCAATGGCTTGCCGTATTTTTGAATTGGCCTTTTCTTTTTCTCCACCACGCATCAAAAGAATAAGCATCTGCAGATGAAACAAAGCCGATCACCAGCACATGCAGTACTAGCGCTATACGGCTATGATAGATCATGGACCAAGAATTCCGGTAGCTAAGCAAGAATAAGAGCAAGAGCGCGAACACCGGGCCGGTCCATTTGAACTTCCATCCCATTATGTAAGCTACGTTCAATGCAATGCCCAATGAGTAAAGCGCTGTAAACATTACAGGCGGAAGCGGATCGGTAAGGATATTGGCTAATCCTACCGGTTCGAACATGGAGCTATCCGAGCGGGCCATCCTCTGCACCATATCAAACCGCGTCAGCAAATACCACAATGAAAATCCCCCGGAAGCCCAACGTAATATGGCCAGTCTTTCAGCCGGGGCTGGACTGTACCAAAATCTTTCAAGTCTTAATACTATGGCTTTCATTATTTTTCAATGTTTTGGTAGCTATAAACTTTTTCCTTAATGGGCAGCTTGTTGTCTGAAAGGAAGTATTCATCCAAGTTGTACTTGCCTCTCACCATTTCCACCCTGACCACGTTATTCAGGGGATATTCCTTACACTTGGCCAGCTTACGGGCCACTTTTTGAGTGATCTTCTCTACATCACCGTTACGCGCTCGTTTATTGACCTGGCGGCGCACCTGGTTAAAGCCGCCTGTCCCGATATACTTGTATGGAATACAGTAGCGATCCCCCGAAGCATCATAACCCACAAAATAAGGCAGGGAATGCGTTTCTTTTCTCTCATGTGAGAACATGGGGTAATAAGATAAGGGAAAATCATCCTTAGGGTTTTTCACCCAATTTTGATGAACAGGCCACATAATGGCCAAGCATACAGCCAAACTAAAAACGCTAGCAACTGATTTCTTTTTAATCATGATGTGATGTTAATTTTAATGTTATACTTATCAATTTTCCGGGTTTCCAGGTGCCTTCCAGTCCGGCAGGCGTCCATGATCATTAGTCGAGGCGAAAAGGAGGTTTGTAATCGGTTCGAGGAAGTTTTTCGTCTTGATCGTAGTGTACGTTGGATACCCGCATTACAAATGCTGGCGTCAGTGCCCTGTCGTCTCAAGGGGTCCGCGTGGCAAACACGGGCCATTTATAAGGGTTAAGGAGCGAGTTTTTCAAACCCGCTCCTAGGCAATGGAATGACATCACTCAAGTTTTACCTGCCCAGGTAAAACCCAAAAATTAAAACAGGATCGTCATTCCGGCCGGTGGTGAGGAGGTAAGCTTGTACGAGAGCCGGGATCTGCTGGGTCGTTGAACGTGCATCGTTCTTTTTGTGATTAAACTAGGCATTCGTTTCGCGACTTCGCGGATTCCTTGTCACGCCCAGCCCAACGCACAGGCTGGAAGGAATGACGATGTCAGAAAGTAAGGAATGACCGGGGGGAAATGCTGCCAGTTATTTGCTGACCTTATTTTTTAGTACACTCCGTTTCAAAATACGTCTCCCTTTGTATGCCAAAAACCCTACCAACGCAAGTAGCACTAGCACATAAACCCAGGCAGGTTGAGTGTTGGAATGTGCGCTAGGGCTACCCACAAATACGAGATGAGACCAGTAGGAGGGAGAATGGAATTGGGCGTATTGAGGACTTTGCAATAAGTCGATCTTAGCTTGGCGTAACGCTTTGGAAAAATCCAGCCCATTTTTTAGGTGATGATAGAACCGTTGGCTGATAAAAGCCGTGGTATGATCTTCTGCTTTCCACAAGGAGGTAATCATATTTGGGCAGCCAGCATACGCAAAAGCCCGGGAAAGGCTCATAATGCCCTCACCACTCACTAGTTTTCCTTGAGCCGTTTCACAAGCGCTAAGGAAAGCCAGCTGGGTCTGGCTCATGGTAGTGTTGTAAAGCTCATGAGCAAAAAGTTTATAGTTATTTTCCTCGGCCTTATCGGGGGAAAAAGCAATAAAAGATCGAGAAGGGTCCTCGTTGTTTACTATGGCATGGGTTGCCAAATGGATCACAGATACCTCATCTTTATACTTCAAAAAGTTGGATTTTGTGCCTTGCTCCCGGGTCAGTTTTATGCCTTCTAGTTGTTCTATTTCTTGCTCAGAAAATAATAACGGCAGGAATGTACCGGGCAGGTCACCTTGTACATTACCTCCGAAAGGAGCCACGGCTATCATTTTTTCAAGGTCCACTTCTTCTTTTTCGCTGGTTTGAAGAAATGAAGCGGCATATTGATAGGTAATATCATATTTTTCCAACAGGTAGTGTCCATTCTCATCTTCAAGCGCTTCAAACGGTATACCGTATAATGGCCCGTGTGGCAGGATGATCAGTGACTTTATGCCCTTCAATTCCGGCTCCAGGGGACTAAATAGCCGCCTATACGCTACCCTTGACGCTGGGTGGCCTTGGTATCGCCGGCCTGGCTTGATTGTTTGAAGTTCGTTTTCAAAGCTGAAGATAGCATCTTCATATTCTCTATCAATTGCTATCTTATGGGCCGATATATGATCTTGGGTCAATACAAATTGGTAAAGTGTCGAATCACTGTAGAAGTAAGAAAGCAATGCAGTAGTGTTGCTGAGCACCTCTTTTTGTATGAAGTCGATACTGACGCTGTCATAAGCAAATTTTTGACGATAATACCTATCGTAGTCATGGAACCTCGCCCTTACCCGGGAAAGGGCCAATTCTATATTCAGGATCTCGTTTTCCAAACGATCGGATTCTTCCCGGTTCTTGGCACGGTCCAATCTACTCAAGAGCTGCGAAAGTGAAAATTTTAAATTGCCCTCCCTTCTTATAATAGAATCTGGAAGATTTTTCTTCCTTTTCAACTGGTTCTCCTTCAAATTAATGGCTAAGCTGTTCGCTTTACTTTGTTCACTCCATTCAAAGGCCTTTTTTATAAAGCTTTTGTCCCCGGAGTTAACATAAGCCAATATTAGCAGGTCTACAGCCTCTTGGTAAGCTGAAAATGATATGGAGGAATGGAATAACCTCGCGTCATCATTATCAAAATTTTTTGCTATAAAGTCGGAGGTTTTCATGGCTAGGTCATAGGTATCAATAGCTTGAGCTAGGTCACGGGTGTCCTCGTTGTTCCTGTAGAGTTTGTCAAATACACCGGCTTTAGCAATCAAAGTTTCAAAAAGGTAATAGATAAAAGTAATACGAGGCTTTTGTGGGTTGGCATAAATAGAACTATCGTTAAAATCATTGACCCAGGTTGTAAGTGATTTTTGATAATTCTTCAAGGCTAAGTCCCATGCTCCTAACATAAAATGTGCATCCCCTTTCAACTTATAAGTGTACCCTGCAACAACTGTTGTGCTTTGGCCTGCATCAGCCAACTTAATTGCCCTTTTAAGGTAAGTAAAAGCAGATTTCGAATCTTGCTTCAAAAGATAAGCTTCTGCAACAGAATTATAAACATAAGCAGATCCTATATTTGATAACTTTAGATAACGTAGAGCACTGTCAGGATAGTTGAGGCGAATAAAACAACGTCCCAAATTCATTAGTGCTATGGGTTCGTTGACTCCTGTCTCGATCATGTTTCGATAAAGATTGGCTGCCGAGTCATATTCTCCTAATTTTCTTAGGGCAGAACCTATATTACTTTGATAGGCTGACACTAAGTACTCACTATACCCTGGAATATGGGGTGTAATTTTGATAGCCTTCCTGAAGTAATTGATACTTTGAACGTAATTCCCCAAGGTGTAGTATATCACTCCTAAGGAGTTAAAAAGGCGATACCTTTCGCTAATTCCTGGGTTTTTATTGGAGATGCGTTCGGCCTCCTCCATGTACAATATAGCGGAATCTTTTTCCTCTAATGTAGAGTAGATCATACCGATAAACAAAAAAGGATGGAATAGCAGGGTATCCGGAAGTTTGAACTCTTCTTGTATGGCAATACAACTTTTATAATGGCGGATGGCACTTGGTAATGAACCATAAGTCTGTTCTAAACGACCTGCTTTTATATTCGAGTCGAAAAGGATATAACTGTCCTTTTGATCATTGACAGAAATATCTTTAATAACATTTTTAAAGCCAAGTAATGCAATACTATCAGAATTTATTTCATTTAAATCAAACAACATATTTGATTTATAATATAATTTTTCAATTTCTGATCGATCCATCTTTTGTGACCAGGTATGATCCAGCCAAAGCACCAAGACAAATAAAGAAGCAATACGTTTTGCAAGCATAATGTAAAATGGGCTACCCATAAAATTAGGAAGCCCTGAAGGAATATAAAATCAATCTATCTTACTATCTTAAGGTTGTTACAATTATAAGTTCAGGTGGCCTCGGTTTACCACGTGACATTGTACGATGGGTGCTATGTAAGTTTTTTCTTAATAAACTACCATTTTTATCCTGTACATCATCCAGTAAACTTTGTGGTACATCTGCGAGTGTTGCGTAATAACGGAAGGTAAGATCGATAAAATTTAAGGCACCGTTACTGTTATCATCCAGTCGATAAAATAACCGGACACTTTTAGTCGCACCGTTTGTAGGAACCGCCCCAAAGGTTCCGTTGGTCACGGTTTGTGCCAGGTTAATAACCCCGGTAAGTGTATCGATCTCTATTCCTTGGGGCCTAACCTGCTGTCCCGGGGCCGGTTCATCTGCCGTGTCATCTCCGTCATCATCATCGGGACCATCGTCGAATTCACAACCGTCGTCGTCATCATCATCGTCGTCATCGTCATCATCATCGTCGTCATCATCAGAACAAGGAGGCAAAAGGCCTTGCTGGGCATTGTAAAAAGGCGTTGCCAAGGTATCGTTTTCACTAAGGACACGCACTCCACTTAAGTAATTGATCCCCGAAATGGTCACGTTAGCCTTACAGGTATCCGTGGCTCCTGTGGGAACATAAAATACTTCGTACTTGACACCAGACTCACTTTGGGTGATATTAATATCACCATTATTAGGATCTATGACTAGACCCTCCGGAAAAGCGCCGAAGGTCCCGGCCAAAGAACTGGTGGTGGATTCAATATAATCGGTCGCTTGCTCTCGTAAAAAAAAGAGGGTATCGGCATAACTAAAAGTAGAACAATTCACACTACCAGGGGGACTTATACTGTCCTGTACGGGGTCATCCTCCTCCCCGCAGGCCGTAAGTAAAGCAACTATAGACAACAACAAAATGGGTATTCTCATTTTTAGCATTTTCTTTTTTATTCATAGGTCGGAACCGATGTAAGATTTGTAACCATAATGCATATTTTTTTAAGCAATCTTACGAATAAATAGGCATAGTCAAACCTTTTACCTGGCAATCTAAAGCTTTGAATCGCCTATTACAGAGAGGCTAACAAAAACTAATATTACGGGTAACCAGGGAGACAATAGTGTTAAGTTAACGGTAATTGGACGGCTAGCTATTTTTTCCAATCCCGTTCTTAAAGTCGGCAGTTGGCAATGGGCAACCTCCTAATTTTTGCCGACTGTCTTTTGCCGATTGCCGACTGAACAATACCTTAAACACAGCTCACCCTGTACCCGGTACATCATTTGAGACTTAACTTAGCACTATTGATTCACAGATTTACTTTGGGGTGAGTTGCGACAAGTTAGCATTTTTTAACCGACCCAAAGTAATCGTCATTTTTTCTACTGTTGACCAAGTACTCTTTATTCTTCTTGATACTCCAGGGGCGCACCGTTCAAGTCAGTAGTTAGTATTTCACTCATGTAATCAAAAAAAGGTCTCATATTTTTGAATCCTTGATCCACTTTTTCCAAGAAATCCGGGGCTACCACTTCATCATTGCTAAAGCTATGGGTGAGGATAAACTGCTTGAATCTTAGTAAGTCGATAGCGGGGTCTTCTTTGGAAAATCCTTTGGGAGCCGTTTTTACTTGCTCTCCTACGAGTTGGCCAAAATAGGATTTAAGCTTTTTATCGGACAAAACCTCCCTTAAGGGAACATCATCTTGGGCCACCTGCTGGCGAATGTGCTTTAGATCATCGGCAGAAGGTCCCCAAAAACCACCCGCGATCATGGAGTTGCCCGGCTCAATCCGGAAATAATAGCCTCCGCGCAGTTGCCAGGTAGCCCTTCTGAATCCCCCTGAAAAATGGGTTTGATATGGAGTTTTATCTTTCGAAAAGCGTACATCCCGGTAAATACGAAACAGGCTCTTTTTCCCGGTGGGGGTTTCTATTTGGTCATGTACATTCATTTTTCCCAGTAGTGCATCGGCAAAGGCTACCAATTGCCCATGCGCTTCTAAGTACAGGGATTTGTTTTCGTTGAACCATTCCCGGTTGTTGTTCTTTTTGAGGACGGACAGAAAATTCAGGCAGGTCTTTAAATCTGGGACTCCCATGGTAAGTGTAGGTTTTTTTAAATGACGGCGAATCTACAAAAAAGGTTAAAGAATATGTTGATTTTCCTTTGTCCTCGAAGCATTGCCATAAATCGACATGGAAAAGTTTGCTGCCTGCAAAGCTTGAATATAAAGCTTTAAGCTAGCGACGTTGTTCTTTGTGTTTCAACGCTCAATTCTTTCTTCACAAAAATTGTGGTGATCATGGCAGACAAAACAAAAAACCCAATTACCCAGTAGGCTCCAAAGGGAATCATTTCACCCAAATAAAACCAATCTCCTTGTTGCCAGGCCAATAAAATACCTACAACTGCCTTGGCCATTTCAACCCAGCCACTGTAGGGATTACGGTCCATCAGCATAGAATAGCTGAATATGCAAAAAACAAGGAAGAGTCCATAGATGAGCACTCCCGGGAACCCAATGACCGAAAAGTTATTGAACAGGTGCATCATCAACAAAAACACTGAAAGAAATTGTATCCAACACCACAGGTGCAATGCCATGGACGATTGTGGATTATACTTCTGGTAATCGTATACTTTGTCAATCACATCCACGGGATATTTTTCCGCCACATCCCCGGGTCTCCAGCCTGTGGGCATAAACCATATTCTTAACTTATCTTTCCAGCTTTTCGTACGCCAGGCATCTTTGATCAACAACCAGAGGTGCATGAAGTTGATCACTATGGGGTTCCAAGTACGTACAGCTCTTTTTACGCCATAAACCGGGGGCACCTCCTCCAACTCCGCTTGAAAAGTGCCAAACAGCTTATCCCAAATGATAAATATTTGGGACATATTTTTGTCCAGGTACTCCTCGTTAATAGCGTGATGCACCCGGTGATGAGAGGGGGTCACGATGATCTTCTCTAAAAAGCCCATTTTTCCTATTAGCCGGGTATGATACCAATACTGCGCAAACAAATGTAGCGGGGCCACCACCGCTATCACCTCCGCAGGAACTCCCAGCAAAGCGGTGGGGATCAAAAAGAAGGTGAGCGTAGAAAATATAGAAGAGATAGACTGCCGCAAGGCACAGGCCAGGTTAAATTCTTCACTGCTATGATGTATGATGTGTACATTCCAGAAATAGTTTACCTGGTGCGAAAGCCGGTGGTTCCAATAACCGGCAAAATCCAACCCGACGAAAGCCATAATGTACAATAACCACGTGGTTTCAATAGTGAATATTGCTATATGATCTACCAGCCAATCGTATGAAATGATCACCAAGGTCAGGCCCAAAACGTCTTTGATCACATTTGTAATACCGGAACTAAGGCTTGACAATGTATCCATACTATGGATGACCTTAGCTCCCATTTTCCATGCTACCGCTCTCTCTATAAGCAATAAAGACATAAAAAAGGGGATAGCGTAGTTCAGTATCGCAGCGTATTGTTCCATAAAGTACCTTCAATATACAAAAAATATTATGCATAACGACTAATTCTGTTTATCAAGTTAAGAAACTGGAGTCAAGTACTTGAGATCGGAAAAATAATGACTTGTTCGTCTTGATCGTAGAGTGCGTTGGGTACCCGCATTACAAATGCTAGTAGCGTCAGTGCCCCGTAGTATTCAATGGGTCCGCATTGGAAACACTGACCAGTTCAAGGATGCTTGGAGTTAGGATGATTATTTTTTCCATTTTCTCACCCCAAGATCATGTTATTTGAGGTCTTTCCTCGCCGGGACGGTTATGAAAAGATCGCTTTACCGCTTTGAAGAAAGGTAAGTTGGATTCTAAAAGACCTTACACCAGGTCTTGGAGGAATCTTTCTAGTTCGCGAAGACTTTCTTTATCCTTTTTTATTTCGTCTCGCAATCCTCTCAGGACCATGGCGCCTTTTAAATCTCCCTCCAAGTTATTGGAAACAACGATTTTCTGTCCTGGTCGTACCTCTAGAATGGCATCGAGCAATGGCTTACCGGTCAAAACGTTTTTTAATCCTTCATTGATATGATAGTTCATCAAAACCACGTGGGGTTCTTCTGACAGGTCTTTGATACAACTTCTGCCGGTAGCATAGTTTTTTACTTTGAAATAGTAAATGAGGTGATTTTTTTCAAAAGAAAATTGGAGTAAATGGGTATTTAAGACCTGCATAAAATCAGGGTCATCATCCAGCACAAAAACCAAGATCTCATTTTTAGCCGCATCCCCATCTTTTAATTCGGAAGGAAACTTAAGATCAACAATGTCCGGAACATCTTTTGAGCTAGCCTTACGGTATTGATTTATTTTATTCAAAGGGAAAAAGCGCATACATGCGAGTATTAGGTTTTATCTCATGCTGATCCATTTACCACTCTGCCTCACTCCTACACAAATATATAAAATTTAAGCTTCGCTTGATACGAAGGTCTTGGTTGCTCTAAAATAAAAATGGCAGGACCACGAAAATGACCTGCCATATCTTCGGTATCTAAGTCTAGCCTTCTTGCAAAAACGGGTATCGGTAATCGGTAGGAGGCACGAACGTTTCTTTTATGGTCCTGGGAGAGACCCACCGAAGCAAGTTCAGTACAGAACCTGCTTTGTCGTTTGTTCCAGAGCCCCTGGCCCCACCAAAGGGCTGCTGCCCTACTACCGCACCGGTAGGTTTATCATTGATGTAAAAATTACCGGCGGCGTTGACCAGTTTTTTCGTAGCCAGGTCAATGGCATACCTGTCTTTGGAAAAGATCGAGCCTGTAAGCGCATAGGGTGAAGTATCATTGACTAATTCCAACGTTTCTTCAAAGCGCTCTTCATGGTATACATAGATCGTCACTACAGGACCGAAAATCTCCTCGCACATGGTCAGTGACATGGGGTCTTGGGTATGGATAACGGTAGGTTCAATGAAATACCCTTTCGATTTGTCGTACCCGCCACCGGCTACGATCTCGTTCATATCATTGGCTTTAGCCTTTTCTATGTAACCTGTAATCTTATCAAAAGCTTTTTCATCGATCACCGCGTTGAAGAAATTAGAGAAATCTTCCGTCACGCCCATTTTAATGGTTGATAGATCTTCAAGGACATATTTTTTCACCTCTTCCCACAAGTTAGAAGGAAGGTATACCCGGGAAGCCGCAGAACACTTCTGTCCCTGGTACTCAAAAGCACCGCGTGTAATGCCGGTAGCCACCTCACGGGCATCTGCCGATTTGTGGACCATAATAAAGTCCTTACCCCCGGTTTCCCCCACTATCCTGGGGTAGCTTTTATATTTTTCAATGTTGGCCCCTATGGTTTTCCATAAGTGCCTGAATACCGTGGTACTGCCTGTAAAATGGAGCCCGGCAAAATCGGGATGGTTGAATATTACATCTCCCGCCACGGGCCCTTCTACATAGACCAAGTTAATAACGCCGGCGGGTAATCCTGCTTCCCGGAAAACCTCCATGATGACTTGCGCAGAATACACCTGTGTGTGTGCGGGTTTCCAAACGACGGTATTGCCCATTAAGGCTACCGAGGCCGGGAGGTTTCCTGCAATAGCTGTAAAATTAAAAGGGGTAAGAGCAAATACGAACCCTTCCAATGGCCGGTGTTCCAAGCGATTCCAAACCCCGGGAGCTGACCCGGGCTGCTCACGGTATATTTGGGTCATGTAGTAAGCATTGAACCTCAGGAAGTCGATGAGCTCGCAGGCGGAGTCAATTTCTGCCTGGAAAACACTTTTGGACTGGCTCAACATCGTAGCAGCATTTATTCTTGCCCGGTATGGACCTGCAATAAGGTCTGCCGCCTTTAAAAAGATGCTTGCCCTGTGCTCCCATGCAAGTTCTGCCCATGCGGGCTTAGCGCCCATAGCGGCATTGATGGCTTGCTCTACATGTGACGCATCTCCTTCATGAAAATGCCCAAGGATATGCTGATGATCGTGGGGTGGAGACAAGGGTTTTTTATTGCCTGTCCTAACTTCTTCAGAACCAATGTACATTGGTATGTCCCGCTGTTCGTTGCGCGCTTCTTCTAATGCCTTTTTAACAGCGATTTTTTCCGGGCTTCCCGGGGTGTAAGGCAGTACTGGCTCATTAAGTGGGGTAGGAACTTGGTAGACACCTTTTGGCATAGTGGCAAAATTTTAGTTTTAAATCGTTTTCGGTGCGCAAAGGTAGCTATCCAAAACAATATTTTACAACCCCCGTCAGAGGATATTCGCAAGCTGGCTTAAACAATCGATCTCGTAGGTTACTTGCTCATCATGATCGTATTTACCGGGATTAAAATAAATATGATCAATATTGACGTTCCGGGCACCCGCGATGTCAGCATTGAGGTTATCCCCGATCATTACAGCCTCGCCGGCAGACACATTCGCCAAGTCCAAACTGAACTGGAATATCTGGGACGATGGTTTTCGGTGGCCCGAAGATTCAGAGGTGATCACCCCCTTAAAAAAACCTTTCAGCTTAGCACGTTCCAGCTTCACATCCTGTATATCATTAAAGCCGTTGGTTAAGATATACAGGTCGTACCGGGGATACAGGTATTGCAGCATCTGCTGGGCATAGGGAAACAAATGGGTTTTTTCAGGGCACCGCGAAATGTACTCCTCCGACATCTCACGGGCCATTATATCGTGACGTATATCAAAGGCATTCAATATTCGCTTGAATCGCTGGTCTGCGATCACATGGCGATCGATATGCCCTTTATTATAATTTGCCCATAGCTTGGAGTTTACTTTGTCAAATGTATCAACAAAGTCTTGTAGTGCTACCTTAGGACGTTTTGATAGTCCAAACTCGTGGTACAATTCAGTGAGCGTTTCTATGGAGTTCTTTTCATAGTCCCAAAGTGTATGGTCCAAATCAAAGAAAACCGCCCGATACCGTCTCATTCAGCGCTGCCAATTTTTATTTTCAAATCGATTTAGCGCTAATTCCCTGTTCGAATACATGGTTTTGAAGACCTCGTAATCTTGTTTCAGGATTTGATCCTTGGACAAAAATTGAAAAATCTGGCTTACGATCTCGTAAACTTCTTCTTTCAGCGAATAAAACACCCACTGGTCCACTTTACGAGTGGTGAGCATCCCGGAATTTTTGAGATATATCAAATGCCTTGAAGTTTTGGTCTGGGTAAAATCCAAGATTTGCTCCAGGTCGGATATACACATTTCCTTGTTTTGAAAGACGAGGCTTAATATCCTCAATCGCGATTCATCGGAACATGCCTTGAAAATTTGCGAACCTATAGACAGACTAAAGTTTTTGAGTCTCATGTTGAGTGCCAAATTTATAAGAAATAGAGAACATTGTAAGGATTATTACCGTTGTATTGATAATTTAGAAAAACTGTAGCACATATTTTAAATAACCCTTGAAGCATTTCTCAAAGTTTATATTTGTTTTTTCATTTTTAATGGTCTTTGTAGCATTAACAAGTAATACGCATGTTTGTGCTCAAGGTCAGAAAAAAATTATACAACTTTCTGGGATCATCCTTGGCGAAGATAGTGTGTCTGGTATTCCTGGTGTTCATGTCTACGTGCCTAAAGCCGGTAGAGGAACAACGTCTAACCGTGTAGGTTATTTTAGTTTGCCGGTACTTCCGGGCGATGAACTGGTAGTGAGTGCTATCGGCTATGAAAAGCAATATTTTAAAGTGCCCGACTCTGATAAAGATAACCTCACGATTATCATAGAGTTAGTTTCTGATGTCACTTACCTGGAGAGTGTAGATATCATGCCTTTCCCGACGGAAGAAATTTTTAAAGAAGCGCTGGTCGCACTGAATCTACCCGTGGATGACGGTATCACCAGTAGTAGTTACAATGAAGACCTGCTAGCGCTCATGATGAGAACCACCCCATACGATGGAGCCCTGAACTATCGTTATTCGCAGGAGCTATGGGCCCAATCACAAGCGAATCGTTTCGGACCCCCGGTAAATCCTTTCTTAAACCCCTTTAACTGGGCCAATTTTTTCAAATCACTGAAGCGAAAGAAAAAATAATGCCCAGCCGGCCGGTTTTCCGCCCGTAATGTGTTCATAATTCTATAATGTTAAGTACTTGTAGTTGGATCGTGTGAGGGTCTGCCCTATTTCTTGTGGAAAAATATGGCGACCTTGGCTGCATTCCCGTTAGGAACTCTTAAAAGTCTCCGCTTTTGTTTTCTTAGATTTCCTAACACATTTATTTAGCTCAGTTTAGCGCAAAAAGTAGCTCTACAAAGCAAACGCAATGATCATCATAATGATCAGCACAAAATAAATGGCCCCTACGACCCATTTAAACGCGCTGTAATCTGTCCCTTTCATTCTTTTCCCTATCTTGTTTTAACTATTTTCTATTCTGCATACGGCATGCCAAAAGGCAAAAAGCCCTTTCCAGCACCACAAAGAGCACAAACTGTTCTCCATTTTCTCTCTTTGGGAATCATTCTCCGGGTGAACATGAAATAGCGAAAAAATGTTATCATAAATAATCAAACTTTTTATACGGCCTGTAAAGCCCTGGACACGTTGATCTTACTATTGTTACCTAATGTAGTGCCATGAAGAACTTAGAACCGAAAATTACAGTTGCTCCAGGTCGCAAGCCCTAATCTTAACGCTAGTAAAAAATCTTAAAAGGATATGCCAGGACCATCTATCTACTTGCCACACCCTGCCCTGGCCCCCTTTATTGAAAAATATACGGTCAACGAGATCGCTAAAGACCATATATCCCGGGTGATCCCCGACCTGTCCGTTGTTATGGGCTTCCAGTTTAGCGGTGATCTTTTGTTGTCAGAAACTTCCTATGACACTCACCTTGACCGGCTCTGCCTAACCGGGATGGGGAGTAGGTATCGATTGTTTAAGAATTCTCCCGGTTTCGGCATTATCCTGGTTTATTTTAAACCTGTGGGAGCCTCTTTGTTTTTCCGGGTGCCTCTCCATTCATTTTTCCAATCGAGTGTTTCTTTAAGAGCATTTGACAAGGGAAAAGACTTAGATGAAACGGAAGATAAAATGGCCTTTGCCAAAAATCATCAACAGCGTATCGCTATCATTGACCAATTCTTTCTTAGGAGACTTGAACTCGCCCGGGATGACAGGCTAGTCTCCTATGCAACCGATGTCATCAAATCCCATAATGGGAATATACGCATCAAAACGCTATCCAGTGAATTATGCCTTAGCCAAAGCCGGCTGGAAAAACGCTTTCGCAGCGTGGTAGGTTGTAGTCCCAAAAAGTATTGCACTATTGTAAGGCTTCGTTCTGTGGCCACAGGGTTGACCAAAAGCTCGACATTCACACAGGCTTCACTAGACAGTGGGCATTATGACCAAGCTCATTTTACAAAGTCGTTCAAGTGCTTTACGGGTATGACCCCGAAGGATTACTTGCGATCGTAAGTTAGAGTATAAAAATTTTCAAGACGTCCTCCTAAGGATTATACTTGATGTTATACGTCGGCAAAAGGCAGTAGGCAAGAAAATAGAGGTTGCCGATTGCCGACTAATCAATACATCGAATATAGCTCATCCTGTAACCGATAGATCATTTGAGGCCCGTAGGCAGGCGGCCCATAGGGGCTGGACAGCGCGTTTCGAAGGGAAAATGGGCTTGGTTGCTGGCGCCCTTTTCTTTTGTTTCATTTTCTTTTAGGCGAGCAGAAGAAAATGAAAACCGGACCTAGAACCCCGAAATCCCGCTTCAACTGCTCATTTACAGGCTCCCATTACCCGAAACATCTTAAAACATCGCTTAACTTAACACGAATAGTGTCTTGAAGGGAGCGTATGGCAAAAAATACGTAACGTAAAAACCTAAGAAAATACCATTTTTCCCGAAAAATGGATTATTCTATTCTAGACGGCTGTTTTTAGCTTTGTTAAAAATCTTCTAGCTAACAGGCTATTTTCCACTATTCTTCATCTCAAATCTTAACCATCATCCACCATGAAAAATAACTTAAAAACCGTTGAGCACTTAGTCCGTACTGATTATTTCAATCTTTGGAATAAAACAAAAGAAAGCCCTTTTGTGGCTAATGACATGGAGAAATTATACCTGGCAAGCGACGATTTAGTGATCATTGACCCTGATTTTCAATCTCTTGACAAAGATCTAAATACCCGCCAAAAAGGCTTTGACAAGATATTTCCATTACTTACCGGGCCGTGGGAGTTTATTGAATCCGGTGGTATCGAAAGTATCGATTCTATTGAATTGCAGGAACTGGGAGGACATATACTGGCTAGTATCGAAGCAAAAGGCACTTTACACTTTAAAGATGGGAATATTCACCATCTCGATAGAAAAGCTACTCAAATATGGAAATCGTCCGATGACCACTGGCTTATTTGTTATGAGCATGTATCCTAGTGGCGCTTATTATTTTCAGCAAAGCAATTATTTTAACCTGGGCTTCGAATGTAATTTAAAGGTAATCAATTGTTTAACCATAGGGAAAACGGAGGGAGCTGCTGAGGTTATCCTGTATCCTCCTTGTATTCCCTGCGCTCTCTGCGGTTAAAAGCCGGTCTCTCATACTTTGCAGTGAAAAAAGTTGCTTTGCATATCTTCTTACCCCAAAACTCACGTCATTTTATCAAACAATTTAACCGGGTTTAAGATCCGGGCAGGACGAATACCGATTTTTTACAATTTTATAAAGTCACACTTTCTTTAGTTTGGTTTTCAATGTAGCGATCCGTGGATTGCTCTTGGTTACAAAAGGCAAAAACATGAAAATTGAACGATTAATCACTAACATCTGCTCTGATCACCTCTCTCAAAGCCGTGATTTTTACGTCTCCTTGTTTGATATGGAGGTAGGTTATGACAGCGATTGGTTTGTTAACCTGTTGTCGAAAGACAAACGTTTTGAGATTGGGATCATTCAGCGTACACATGAGATCGTACCCGCAGATTACCAGGCCAACCCTCAAGGCTTTTATCTTACATTTACCGTAGAAGATGTTGACAAGCTTCACCAAGTGATCCTTGAAAAGGGTTTCCCTTTGCTAGAAGGGCCTCATGATACATTTTACGGGCAAAGGAGAATGCTGGTCAAAGACCCTGATGGAACACTGGTAGACATATCTTCACCCATCAAAGGGTTTAGTTTTAGCTCTTGATAGCATTCGCCCAGTTCTTGTGAACAATCGAACTTGCTGGGCGTTTCATAGCTGTGGATCGAAAGGCACCTTTGCACCCGTTTAGGAAGTTCATATCGAATTATACTACTATAAGCAACGAGGATTGGGCCAGGATCGAAAGAGTGATCACCCGGAAGGAATATGGTAAGGGTGTAACACTTCTCGAACAAGGTAAAGTCTGCAAAAAGCTCTACTTCCTGGAGTCTGGTTTTCTACGGTATTATGTGGTCCGGAAGGGAGAAGATATTACCAAATTTTTTACGGAACCGCCTTATTGCTTTACCTCTCAAAGAAGTTTCACCCAAAACACACCTGCGCAAGAAAGTATTGAGGCATTGGAACACAGCATTATATGGGAAATGTCTAAGGCTAACGCAGATGATCTTTTGGAAATGGGCGCATGGAATAATTTCATAAGACAGTTAGTTCAAGAGGTACAATTTTATACCGAGCAGATCTTAGTAGCGATCCAAAATGAAACGGCTGAACATCGGTATGTTAAAATGATAACCGAGCGGAGCATCCTGATTCAAAAAGTCCCCCTTAAACACCTGGCCTCTTATTTGGGCATAGCGCCACAGTCACTGAGCAGGATCCGGAAAAAGTTCTTCGAGGAGCGACCTAAGTTAACATAGGTGAAGTGTGGAAGATTTTGGATCAAGGAGTTTTGCATCATAATGATCAAAATGATGAAAACGATACCTTTATTCATTTCAATTCTATGCGCTATGGCACTGCAAGCACAAGAACTACGGGAATTCAATGACGATTTTAAAACCAACTCTTTAGAGCAATGGAAAAGTTTTCACCAGCAAGAGGGGTGGCCGAGTTTTGTTAAGGAGATCCATGTAAACAAAGATTACCCGGGGATATTCTACTTGGAGCCGGAAGTCGGGTTTTGGTACGGGGAGATACACGCAGGTCCATATTATTTTAAGGAGCTACCTAAAGGAGATTTTACCGTGGTAACGAAGGTAAAAGTAGAGGGAAGAAACACAGCTACCCCAACCCGTCCGTTTTCATTGGCGGGGCTGATGTTACGCGCTAAAAGACCCGCGCATGTAGCCAAAACCGACACAGGACATGAAAATTGGCTGTTTATGTCGACAGGGTATGCCAAGGGTAAGAACCGTCCACAATTTGAAACGAAGGTTACGATCAATGGTAAGAGTAAACTTAAGATCTACCCGGCAACAGCAGGTTGGGTAGAGCTTGGGATCATGAAGCGCGGCTCTACTTTTACATTAGCACACAAGAAAGATGGGGTATGGACCGTGGTAAGATCTGTTGAAAACGATCAGATGGATAAGGAATTACAAGTTGGATTCATCGCTTATACTGATTTTAATGGGAAGATGAAAAGGAGGTACCTTTTTAACCGGGGGCGATTAAATCAAGAAGTATTTAAGGACGGGCAACCTGATGTAAAGGCAAGCTTTGACTACATTACGTTCTACGATACGGAAGAACTTTCCTTTGAATGAGACCAGGGATCAAATCATTTTTTATTTCATATGATGGCAATGAAGTTAATCTATGCCGCCAATGTGCTAGTGGCCGGTTGGATCAGCATAACAAGTTTATTTTTTCCCAAGACAGCCCAACAAGTCGTTTTTTCTGATGCTTTTGCCTATTCGGAAGCCATACGGCTCGTTGGTGCGTTGTGGGCGGCTATTTTCCTACTCTCGGTCTTAGGCTTATTCTATCCCCGGCAGATGGCACTGGTCCTCTTCTTTCAATTGATCTATAAATCTTCATGGCTGATCTTTGCTGCCACGCCTGCCCTCTATAACGGCACACCATACCCTAAGGGAATGGCATTGTTTTTTGTAACATGGGTCATCGTGCTTCCATTTGTTATTCCTTGGAAACATCTTTTTTAAAGCCGGTAAAGGGATTAAAGAACCACTCTCGGTACTCATTCATCACCTATAGTCAATGGCACTAACTTTTCCCATAAGCACCGCCGGTCTTCCCGATGCCCGGGTTTCACGCAAAATCCCCTTTGATTAACCAAGCTACTCCGGCCGAAAAAAAGAATCCTTGCCTGGTTATATCCCTCTTTTTCCAATTTTTTTACCGGCAAACGGGTTATAAATGCAGGAGATTTAAACCATGACGCGAAAATTATCCTTTCCCCAGCTTTCTCCTCGTAAAAGCTTTTAACGTATCGTCTAATACTCTAGTGGGAAGGGGGAGTAATACGGTTAGGGGCTGTGGCTAATTCTTACATAAGAATTGCCTACTTCTTTTTAGTAGCTTTTGGCTTCAAAGACATCACGTAATTATAACTTTCATCAAGAAATGAAGCAAGCAACTCCAAGTCATCGTATAGTTCTTCCGGTACTAGGACATATTCTTTCATTACGGCGCCATAGGCTTTAAAGGGCGGGGTTTGATATTTCTCCATGAACTTTTCCCCGGATTCCTTCGAAAGCCGGATGCCTAGTTCGCCATCTTTATTCAATTGGGAGAACATATGACCGTTAGCCGAGGTGTACGGCATGGCTTTGCCCTTTCTTTCAAAATTGGGATTTGCGCTGATCAGTTTATCATAAATCGCCAGCTTTTCATGCCATTTATCCATTGTCTAAAGCGGTTAAAAGTCTCTTGATCGTAAGGTACTTGGGTTATGTATTTCACCCGCTGGCGAATGATACAGTTAATCCTATTTTGTCAAGTTAATGAACTGGGATCAAATACTAAAGCCAGGCATCAGAATTTGGAAATATGAGAAACGTCTAGGGGTTTCCTTTGCATTGGTATTCTTGATTCTCTCTTCCTGGTTTCATATTTATTTGTAGTCTGTACTTACTCGATTTAAGAGGGGATGTGTTTTTGGAGTATTGTTTGATCCGGTGGGCGGGATAGTGATGGGCTAAATCACTAGTCTTAGTTCTGCTCTATGTTATAGCAGGTTCAGAGAACCTGCATATATGCAGGCACGGGTTTGGAAAACCCGCGCCAAATAGAGGAGTGCACCGGTAATCCATTCTAATTATAATAGGTATACCCAGCTCCGTAAACCGCACTTTCCACCAGGTTACCTTTGCATTCTGCGAATTCACTAAAAATAAGCTTTAAGGCACGCATAAGTACCCAATACACGATCCCTATCAAATGATACGAGAGCTTCCGGGATTATGAAGGGCGTTGTCTAATCAACTTCGCTTTTCCATGTAAAAAGATATTTGCAATCTTCACTTCATTCCGTGCTATTAGAAAACTATTCGGTGACAGCCTGCACTTTAACTTTAATCCACTAGGAATTTTGATGTGTAATTTATAACAAAATCCGAAATAAATGACTCTATGAAAGTATCATCCGAACCTATATCATTTTTTTTCAGCTCTGAAAACAGCTTTATATAAGCTTCCGTTTGCTTAAAAGCTTCAAATTGCCGTTGCTTGAAAGCTTCGAATTCTTGGTGGTTGTATTTGCGCGCTTCATTAAAATTACCCCGTTCAATCTCCAACAACCAATATTTAGTAAAGGTGGATGCATATCCCATATGGACATAGTTAACCATTTTACCATAGGGTAAAATTAATATCCCCGAGTATTCCTCCAATTTGGTCCTTTTGGTATTGGGAAAGACCTCGTCATACATTGAAACCCATAAAAAATGATGGTTATCTTTTGAATTTGGATCGCGGACTTCTACCTGTATGTCCGTAACAAACAGTTGATTATCAATAACCTCAAAATGGGCCACATACCCTCTCCAGAGAGCCGTAGAAATCACTCCATTTTTAGGCCTCTTACCAGGATACTGTTCGAAATAGGGTTCAAGAGGGTTTGAGTTGAGAGAATATTCTCTCCCTTTGAATTTTATTTTATCAGGGTATTGGGCAGTTAATAAAAAGTGCCCGGTACTGTTACCAATGGTGAGCCATATTATGCCGGCGAATAAGGTAGTTTTCATAGTTTACTACAGTAATACTCTTAGAATTTGTTTCCTTTCATTTAGATAAAAAATCAAAACCGAAAGTGTTTTAATTCCGGCTCTTCATTAGAACAGTCAATGACCTTACGCGATAGGCCATGTTAAGACAATCGGACTTTGATAAGCAAGAATCAAAACCCTAGCGTATCTATAAAATCAATATAGCGAAAAAGTCACACTGCAACTATAAAATAGAGATAACAACATTTCCTTTCTTATGCCCTTTATCCACATACCGATGGGCCTCTACCACTTCATCCAAGGCGTAGCACCTATCTATGACGGGCTTGAGGTGCCCCGCCTCCACCAGGTCTTTCAAATAGAGCATGTCCTCTACAGAGCCCGGGAAATCCTCTCCCATGATGATCTTTTTTTCCGTGGTTAATGCCGTCCACCACATTACTGGGCCTTTTAAAGGTTGGTCACATCCAAGTAAACCCCGTCTTTGGCCAATGCTTTATTGCAAATTGAAAAAGGGCATTTATCGATGGCTAAAAAAATGATATCGTAAGTATCTAATTGTTGATCCCAATTCTTATCGGTGTAATCAATCATGGTGTCGGCACCTAAAGATCTTACCCACTCCAAATTGGTTGTACTGCACACCCCTGTGACTTTGGCCCCGAAATACTTAGCCAGTTGCACTGCATAGGTACCTACGCTACCCGATGCCCCGTAAACCAGCACACGTTGGCCTGGCCGGATATTTCCCTTCCGCAGGTAGTGTAAAGCCGTTTTGGCACCTATGGGGATAGCTGCGGCCCCTTCGTACGTGGTGTTGGTAGGTTTAGCAGCCATAGAAACATGGGCCGGAAGGCATGTATATTCGGCATAACCGCCGAAATAAGGTAATGCCGTAGCAAAGACCTGGTCTCCTTCCTTGAGGTGTTTTACTGATGCTCCCACTGCCGCTATTTCACCTGCTAACTCGGCCCTAGTATCTTTCTTTTAGGTTTCCTGATCCCTAACATGATACGAGCCGGCAGCCAAAACGCCGGGGGTACGGTAAAACTCCTGCCCCTAACGTCAGCCGCCGTGACCGTGCTCGCATGGACTTTTATCAATACTTCATGCGCTTTGGGCACAGGTTTTTCTACTTCCTTGACTTGGAGCACTTCGGGAGGTCCGTACTGATCATAAATAACAGCTTTCACCGGGTATCATTTAAAGATAGACTATTACCTAATTTGTCAATTCTTCGCAATAAAGATCTTGACCACTGACCATCTGGATCACTTCATCGTACGACAGGTTATCCGAGGCTTCAATCCTCAGTACTTTATCTTCATCGTCAATATCTACTGTCCACGCCCGGATCTCCGGGTGATTATCAAAAACAGGTTGTATACGGCGCTTGGCAAGTGTATCATGTATGTTCGTTTTTAAGACGAGTATTCCCATGACCTTTGTTGTTTTGAGTTTTCACAAAGATGGACACTCACTAGGTCGATGAATTGCCCGAGAGGTCAGGATGCTTGACTGGAGGGTTCACGGGTTGATGGACCAGGAGTTGTTTTTTTGGCCGTCCTTCACTAGGAAGTCAGAAGCACCACAGGAACCGTCATAAGCGGACCTGTTAAGCAGGCGGTACCACTTTATCCTACCGTCATACATCACTTCTATCAATTTCTTATTCCGATTACCAGGTATCACGCTCCCCGGAACGAAAACCCTGTTGTTGTTTTTAGGATCGGTAAAGCTGATATACTTTATTTCAGAACTCTTTACTTTCCCTTCTTTAAATACTGGCTTTGAGATTACTGAACACTCATCTACCAGTGTCTTATCAAAAAGGTTTGTAAGAACAAAAATTTCGATAATTACAGTATTAGCACTATTTTTATAAACGACCTTGGCTTCTATCACTGGCGCTTTTTGTGAAAAAGACTGTAGGCTAGCTAAAAACCATAGAAACGATTACAAAGTATTTCATTGATATGGCAAATGAGGTTTAAAGATTTCCAACCCTAAGTTACCGTGGAAGAACATGAGGATCACCAACGTTAGACTTTTTTGATGTCTTTGATGATGGCCTACATACAATCATAGATTTAGCCCGATGTTCACCTGTAAGAGCTAATGATCATTAGGCATGCTCTTTTGAATAGGATTATCACCATATAGGTTGAGAATAACGGTTTTTGGACAATAATCAGCTCCTCTAACCGTAACATTTATCTCACCCGTTTCATTGTCAAACTTGGACAAATTCGGTGTCTCGTAATGATCCCAATTTTCAAATTCTCCAATAACCCTTGTTTCTAAATTACCTACGTCCAAAGCAAAAATCCGGATTTTTCTTTGTGTAGTGGGCTTATAAAAGAGTATGACCTTTTTCAAAGGGTCAAAATAGATCTCCCATTTCTTTACCGGCGCGTTCACATATCCTGTAGTTGAAAATACAATAGATTGTAAAGAGGTATCAAAGACGTTGATTGATATTGAATCTCCTTCATGTTTATGTTCAAATACTAAACGCTTAGAGTCTTGAGTCCACCAAAAACCCGGGACCGTCATATCATGGATCAAAGAGGTTGTCAATAATGTTGAATCTTTTTTACCATTTTCTAATAAGTAATAACTTAGTTCACTTGAAGCATCTCCAATATCCCTTGCGTACAGTTTTATCGTGAACCGTCCATCCGGTGAGTTCAAGTTGATCACTTGAACTAATAAAAAGCTGATCAAAGGGGCTAGTGACATTTCATTAGGGTCTTTGAATCAAAATTTAACACCAACGGAATAATCCATTACAAGACGGGAAAAAAGTTTAATAAAATTTAATTGCTGTGTAAAATTTTTCACTTAAATCAATCTTTGAAGTAAACTCAAAATAGAAATTATTTTCATGCCTAAAGCACTTGTCCAGTATCTAATTGTAGCTATCGAACTCTAAACGTTGTTCGTTAACCAAGTCAATAAGCACAAATTGTCCTTGTAAATAGTAATTCCCCTGGGAATAAACATATTCACAACCAATAAAAATTGGCATATCGTCCAATTTATGATATTCCAGTGATTGTAAATCGATCAATATGTAGCGCCACCATTCATATCCAAAATTGTGTACGATTAAATACCCACATTGAATACCAAGAAGTTTATAGGAAGTATTTGACCGATCTGTGGTTCCATTTCTATCACATATTGTAAGTTCCTATTTTTTACCATTTGTGAAAATGTAGCAACTATCTTTCTCTACTATTCTTGAACTCAAATAATCATCCAATGAATCATTATCTACAGTCTTTCCATAAAATGGTTTTTCCCCTATCAAATTCCCAGTTAACCTATAGAATTCAGATTCTTTTAGTGTATCAACTTCAAAACTGAATGTTGATTGGTCAATATTACTCAGTTTGAAAGGCCTAGCATGAGGTTGTGACAGACCTTTTTGAAAGATGAACATCGAAAATACTATGGACAAGAATAACCTAATTCCAAAAGAAAGCCCTATGTAAAAAGCTTGATAATGATGCATTCTGCCGGTTAGGTTGAATGTTACTAAAGAGAAAAAGTCCATTCCTTACGCAAATTGAAATATAGGTATATTAAAAATATTACATCTTACATTCAAAAATCTAAAATTAGTTGAAACCCGAACACCTTCATCTCACCCGGCATGAAGTCAAATTCTGCCCTGCGTGCAAAGCCCATTTTCTCGTACATCTTCCAAGCGACTTGCATGTGCTCCGTGGTATGCAATATGACTTTTGATCTTCCTTCCTCCTTGGCGCGTTGGATGCACGCCACGGTAAGAGCCCGCCCTATCCCTTTACCGCCCATATCGCCACGGACGGCCAAAAAGCGAATACCAGCAGCATTTTCTTCTTGCCTGGCGCTGCTCTTGGCCCTGTAGTATTTCATATCACCGATGTATACCACCCCACCAACGATCTCTTTATTATACACGGCTACTAGTACCTCCGTTCCTGGATCTTGGGTCATCTCACCTACATTGGCCAAGGTTTCATAGTATTTCGGTTGTTCTTCTTGGGTGGGAAACCCTTCTATCTTAGCATAAACCTCTACCATGAGTTTACCGATGATTTCAAAGTCTTCAGGGTCAGCTAAGCGTACGGATAAGGTCGAGTTCATTGATTTTTGAAGTTTTTGATTTACGGATACCGGGTTGATCAAGGAATGTGAATATACAAATAACCTAATAACAAAGATGACACGTATACGTAAGGGGCACAGCGGTAGTTTATGTCTATTCCATGACTATGGTAAAAATGTGTCACAACACCTCCAATCAATCCCAAAAGGAGCATACTCCAGCGTGTGGGATTTACATTTAAGAGTTAGAAGTGCGGCGGCTAGGCTTTATCCAAAATACTTTTTTGGACCAAAGGTATGGTAAGCCCTAGCACCCTTGTAAAGGGGATATGTTATTAACAATACCCTGTAATAAAAATAGGTATCGACCTGGATCCGAGATAAGAAGGAATAAAAAGACCATCATTGATCATCATTGCGAAGGTTGGGGCGGGATTGCAGGGTTAGCCAGGAAGCACTCCCCTACTCCTAGTATACGACATGTACTCTATTCGCGTTCTTCGACAGGGGGATTGCTTCTTCCTCCTATCGTCGTCATCGCAATGACGAGTAAAATGTTTTGTTTTTTTGAGCGTTTTTATCCCGGGCCCAGGTTATTAGGAAGCTCAATACCACCTACATGAACGAAAACACACTCATAGAGTTAATAGGGGCCAGTATGACCTACTTAAGTGTGGTCAGCGCCGTAAAGGAGCAACGAGTGACCTGGTTATGGGCTATTTTAAGTGCCGCATTTTATGCCTACATCTATTGGTCAGCTGGCTTATGGGTCAGTGCAGAGATCCAAGTTGTGTATTTCGGTATTAGCTTATACGGCCTGGCTAGGTGGCAGAAAGACACCACCACCCAGCAGCCTAAAGAGCAGATAAAGAGTGGAACATACCGGGCACACCTGCAAACGGTACTGGCCGTAGCGGTATTGACATCAGCTTTGGTATATTTTAATCGTCTTTTCAAAGATGCCGAATGGCTGATCTTCGACGCTACACTAGTAGCTACCTCCATCGTAGCGCAGTGGCTCATGGCTAAAAAATACTTGGGATGCTGGTACCTATGGATCATTGTCAACCTGGGGTACCTTGGCCTGTTCGTTTTGCAAGAGTTATGGATAAGCCTAGCCTTATACCTGGTTTTGTTTTATTTTACACTCAAAGGGTTTAGGGAGTGGCACTACAAATTCAGAATGATCAAAAAAAACTCGATACATATTCCTTAATAAAGCATGATCCCCGTCTTTCAAGATATCAACGAGCTACATAAAGCAACTGGCACCAAGCTAAAAAGTCGCTTCGCCGGTTTTCATATCATTAGGAACGAGGAAGCTGCCGAAAAATGCATTAACCATATGTATTCCCACCGGTGTGGGTTCCATCAAATCTGTGTAGATCATGAATCCAATTATGAGCTTGGGTTAGATTCCGACTCCCACCAGATCACCAACAACCAGTTGTATTTTATACCCAAGGGTACCATTATCAGTTGGGAGGCCGAATATGTCGGGCTTTGGAAAGGGTATACCATTTTTTTCAAGCCTGAATTTTTAAAACGTGACGACATCCCTACCGAGCTCGGCGATTTTTTTAAAGATGGAAAGCCGAGAGTACTCCAGTTGGACAGGCAAAGCAAACACTATTTGGATGCTTTTTGTGAACAGATGTTGCTAGAACAAGCTTCTGACCAGGCAGATCTTCCAAAAGTACTCGGCCATTGGTTTTCCCTCTTCCTGCTGTATTGCAACCGGTACTACGGCACAGCGAAGATAGAGACCGGCTCATTCGAGCATGCCATAAAGTATCGCTTCCAAGAGCTGCTCAACTTTAATATCGAAAAGCATAGGAAGGTGGATTTTTACGCGGACCAGCTCAACATTTCGCCACGGCATTTTACGCGACTGATCAAAAGAACGACGGGAATTACAGCCAAAAAGGTGATCCTGGAAAAAATGACCGAAGTAGCCAAAGAGCGACTAAAACACTCGGAGCTTACCATTTCCGAAATCGCCTATAGCCTTAATTTCAAGAACATCCCGCAGTTTAATAAGCATTTTAAAGCTATTACAGGCGTTACACCTTCGCAGTACCGAAGAACATTCCGCGGCATATCATAAAAGCACTTTTTGATAAGCCCTTGTCCTTTTTAGATAAAACTGGTCCAACAAGGTACTTGTTTTAGGACTGTCATTGTATGACAGCTAACTAAAACCAGTGAAAACATGAAACCTACATCACTCAACGCTTTGTCACAAGCTCTTTCGTTTTCCACAAGGAGCCCGGTCCAACAAAACTGTACGGCAAACTCAGTACAGTTCAAAATCTACAGATCAATGTAGTGAGACTCAATTGCTATAAAGTTTATAGTTAAGGACTAGTTATTTCAACACCACTACTAAAAAATCTATCATGAAGAATACAATAGCTATTGCATGGGTATGCTTAAGCTTAAGTGCCTGTGCAAATCCCGAGAATAAAAACACAACTGATTCAAAAAGTGATCCCATGAAAACAAAACCCACAATAAATACCGGCACGGACAAAAAAGCGGTACAAGATGTTGCCGAGACCCTATTTAAGGAAGTGGATAACCGCGCATGGGAAAAGGTCATAAATACTATGGCAGATTCAGTATATACGGATTACACCGCCTTAGGTGGTGATGCGGGGTTCAAATCGCCACAAACGATCGTGGAAGGCTGGCAAAGCCTGTTGCCTGGGTTTGAAAGAACCGTTCACAACCCACATAATTTTGCCGTTTGGATAGCCGGTGATAGGGCCACGGCCACGTTAGACGCCATCGCAACTCACTATTTGGACAACGACTATTGGACCGTTTTTGTGGGGTATGATACAGAATATGTAAAGGGTAACGATGGTTGGAAATTGGCGAGGATCGATATTAGCCTGTACAACCAAACAGGGAATCAATCCTTACCCCAAGCAGCTGCCGAGAATGTTAAGAACGGTACTATACCAGCACTAAAAAGCGCACAAAATACAGCGGCTTTAGAGCAATTTTTCACTGGCCTGGAAGAAAGGAATTTAGACAAAGTATTATCAAGTCTTTCAAAAGATGTCATTCAAGACATGCCCTTTGCACCGGCAAACTTTCTAAAATCACTTAATGGTATTGATGCCATGCAGGCGCAGTATACCGGGGTCATGGACTATACGCAGGCTTACGAACGGGAATATTTCGGAACAGCCAACCCCAATGTGATCCTAGCCAAGTTTAAAGGAACGATCACCACCGGCGAAGGCAAACCTTATAACAACTCTTATGTAGGGATCTACACGATCTCTGGCGATGGTAAAATTGAACATTTCGTTGAGCAGTTCAACCCCAACATTTTGTTGAGCGGATGGCCCGGATTACAATCTCCCACATTTTCAGTACATGCAGCAGGTGCAAGAACGGACAGCGGGGTAACCATGGAAGAAGTCCAGTTTTCGAGTAATGGGGTCGCCTTGAAAGGGCACTTGTTTTTACCCCCCGGCTTTGATCCTTCTAAAAAGTATCCCGGCACCATAGTTACCGGAAGCTGGACCAGTGTAAAAGAGCAAATGCCCGACGAATATGCCAGTCTCATCGCCAAAGAAGGATTTGTGGCCCTCACTTTCGACTTCACGGGATTCGGCCAAAGTGAGGGACAGCCAAGACAGGTAGAAGATTACAAGCTGAAGATTGTCGATATAAAGGCGGCTGTTGATTTTATGGAGTCACATGACAACGTGGATATGACCGCTTTAACAGGTTTAGGAGTATGCGCGAGCTCAGGATATATGGCGCATGCCACCGCCCAGGATAGCAGGATCAAAAACCTGGTCTTAGTTGCTCCATGGCTGCATAATGAGCAAATCGCAAAAAGTATTTATGACATGCGACCGGGCGGTACGGAAGGATTATTGAATGCGGCAAAAAATGCCAAAGAAAAATACGCCGCACAAGGCGAAATGGACTACGTACTGGCCGCCAGCGAGCTTGATCCATTAAGTGCTATGTACGTTCCGGCTAACGCTTTTGATTATTACCTAAACCCAGCAAAGGCCGCTGGAAAATATTATGACAATCGTTTTGCCGTAACCTCATGGGAACCTTGGTTGACCTTTGATGGGATCTCTGCGGGAAATGACATCGAGCAGCCGGTATTTATCGTACACAGCGAGAGCGGTGCAGTCCCACAGGGCACAAAAGATTTCTACCAGTTGCTGAAAGGAAAGAAGGAGATCAAATGGCTCAACGATTACAACCAGCAGCAGCTATATTTCGAAGAAAAAGCCGTGAACGCAGCCATGAGTGAGGTGGTGAGTTATCTAAATCGATAGTCTATGGGCCAGGTTCCCTGGCCATATACGAAACACGGTCCAAACGCTAATAAAACAATGTCCACTTATCATGAAAAACCTGATCCTTATCACCACAGTTTTGCTATGGGTTAGCTGTGGTAGTCAACAAGAAAAACAAAATACAACCTCTAAAAACGTAACTAAAATGGAATCAACAACAACGTTCAACCCCGGGAAAAACAAAGTAACATTTACGAGTGGTGGGGAGACCTTAGTAGGTCACCTTTACCTTCCCGCAGATTACCAGCAGGGCAAAACTTACCCCGCAGCACCTATTTTAGGGCCTATGACCTTCGCCAAGGAACAAGCCCCCACGGAGTACGCCAGAAGATTTGCCGAAAGAGGATACATTGGCTTAGCGTTTGATCCCAGGTACCGGGGCGAAAGCTCGGGAGCGCCACGGGAACTTGAGGACCCTATGGCTAAAGTGGAAGATGCCAAAGCGGCAGCACATTTTTTGGCCAGTCTTCCCATGGTGAACAACGAGGAAATTGTGGGGTTTGCCGTTTGCCAAGGAAGTTCAGCCATGCTCAGGGCCGTAGCGGAGGATAACCTTTTTAAAGGATTAGTCACCGTAGCCGGCCACTATAGAGACAAAGAAGCGGATATCCAATGGATGGGAACGGAAGAAGCCTTAAATGACAGGCTCAAAGCCGGGCAATCGGCAAGAGATACCTTTGAAAAAACAGGAGAGGTGATCACAGTACCGGCCGTAGACGAGACGAGGACGGATGTAGGGATGCCGGGCAAGTTTGTCTATGATTGGTACATTACCTGGTCTGACCGCGGCATTTGGAAAAATAACTATCCTAAAATGAGTGACGCTTACCTGCTGGAATACGAATCCTACACGGCTGCACAAAAACTAGCAAAGCCTTACCTGATGATCCACAGTGATAACAGCTTCTTACCCGATGCTGCAAAAAGACAATTTGAGGCCGTACCCGCTAACGTAAAGAAATTGCAATGGGAAGGCGAGACCGGGCATTTTCAATATTACGATGATCCGGGCATATTGGATAGAACTGCAGATCAAGCTGTTAAATGGTACCAAACGATCTTTGCAAAAGCCGGTATTTGAGCTAGAAAACAAGTATGAATGGTGATGAGCCGGGGGTCTGAAACGGCAAAGGCCTTCGGCTTATCATTAGTGTTAAGTTAAGCTTCAAATGACGTATCGAGTACAGGATGAGTAGGTTTGAGGTATTGGAAGGTTCTCGATCAGTAGGCACTAGGCAAAGGGCAGTAGGCAAAAAAATAGGGAGTTGCTGATTGCCCACTGCCGACTGCTGACTTTAAGAACGAGATTGGAAAAAATAGCGACCGTTCAATTACACTTAACTTAACACTAGCTTTTTCGATCAAGAGATTTTAGTGATAAAGAAATTAAAGAACAAAAGAGAAGGTCAGACTCTTTTTATAACAATTGTTGTTGTATAAACGATTACCATACTGACCATAAAATGACTGACCAACATGGGGGCCTGGAAGATCAGAACCAGGCACGGCGAGCACAAATAGCAACAAAATACAATGTATATATCTTACCGGAAAATAAGAAAGTAGAAGCTAACCAAGGAGATACCATTTTAGACGCCTCTCTTAATGCTGAGATACCCCACACTCATGCTTGTGGGGGCAATGCCAAATGCACCACTTGCCGGATCACGGTATTAGAGAACGCGGATCACCTGCAAAGTCCATCCGTAAAAGAAAGCCGGGTATTGAAAAAATTTGGCCTTGAGGGCCAATTCCGGCTAGCTTGCCAGGCCCGTATCCATGGAGACGTAAAAATAAAACGTGAAGTTTTAGATGTGCTGGACATGAAATTGTTCACACCCAAAAGCCGGGAGCTCTTTAAATCCATCCAGCCCCTAGGAGAAGAAAGAAAGGCCGCGATACTTTTTGCAGATATCCAAGACTATACTCCTTTTACGGATCATTTTGCCCCTTACGACATCATGCATTTGCTCAACCGGTATTTTTACCTGGCGGGTAACGTAATTAAAAAGTACGAAGGCCGGATCATCGATTATTACGGGGACGGCTTCCTGGCCGCTTTCTACTTGGACGAGACAAAAGTTTCCATGCAAGCCGTAAAGTCGGCGTTCGCCTTATTTGCTATGGTCGATAGTCTCAATGACTACCTTCAAAACCTTTTTCATCAAAACATCTCTATCCGGGTAGGTATACATACCGGGGACGTAATTCTTGGGGCGATCGGTATTCAAGGTATGGATAAACTTGCCGTCATCGGCGATACCGTTAATGTAGCCAGCCGGATCGAGCAAATGAACAAAGAGACAAAGACTAACCTGCTGCTGTCAGAAACCACTTACCATGAAGTAGCTGCTAAGGTGACCGCGGGTAGAACCTTCCAAAAAAGGTTAAAGGGGAAAAACGGTTTATACCAACTTTACGAAGTAAAAGCGGTGAAGGATACAGAAGGCTAATGTCCGGTCAAGCCTTGAATGATCTATCGGGCACAAGATAATATGCTTGAGGTATTGGAAGGTTCTCGATCAGTCGGCAATCGGCAAAGAGCATCATTGAAAATTCAAGTGGCGTATGGAGGGGAGACCTCCAGGAACAGCGCGGCCCCTGGGTAAGCCGCCTACAGGGGCTGGATAGTGCGTTTTGCGGGAAAAATGGGCTGGGTTGCTGGCGCCCTTTTCTTTTGGACGCGCAATAGAAAATGAAAACTGGACTTAGAACCTAAAAATCCCGCTTAAACTGCTCATTACGAGGTTCGCATTACCCGAAATATTTTTTTAAATAAAGCCTAACTTGTCAAAATTAAACGCTTTCCTATCAAATTTAATTTTCAAGGACGTTTCAAGAACGAGACTGGAAAAAATGCTAACCATCCCATTACACTTAACTTCACATGAATATTCCTCTCCTACTCTTATGATTTTCACTTTTTTGACCTAGGTCACATTTTTCCAAAATTAAGTGGCGGACTTTTACATCGAAAAAAACAGGTAAAAAAGAATAGGTCCGATGCACCCACTAACACTAAAGCTTAATGCGGTTTCTTTGGGAACGACCATGCTGGTCTCATTAATAGTATTAATAAGCCAGGCCTGCGCACCCAAACTTAGGAATTATGAGCACGGATCGATCACGGTGCAGACCTACACCTATACCTTTATTAATATACATTACGTCAAAGTAAGAGGTAAGAACTTACTTTTTGATACCGGTAATGCCGGGGACGCGGAAAAGATCGAAAAACATTTCGCAAAAAGAGGATTAGACCTTAATGATGTCGATTACTTGATCGTCACACATGGGCACGCCGACCATGCCGGTAATGCACGCTATTTCAAAGAAAAGTATGGTATGCAAGTCATCGCCGGAAAAGGGGAAACCGAACTCATTGCCTCTGGCGGGGACGATAAAAACCTATGCCCCAGGGGATTTAACGGTTGGATGGTCAAAAATATATTCGGGCTTAGGAACTATGAACCTTTCCAACCCGACATTCTTGTAGATGGCACGTTTGACCTAGCCGAGATCGGGCTACAAGGGAAGATCATAGAAGTCACAAGTCACACTCCCGGATCGATCGTCACTTTTATCGGCGACAAGGCATTTACAGGTGATCTTATAGGCGGGAGAATATTAAACGGGGACAAGCCCACCTACCACGCCTTTATGTGCGACCTGGAAAAAAACATGCAGGACATAGAATTAATAGCAGCCGAGCCGGGCATCAAAGAATGGTATTCGGGGCATTTCGGGCCTATGTCTATAGAAGACGTGAAAAGATTCATTGAAAAGAACACCAACTAAATCAACAACATCATGACCAGAATAATCCGTATAATCACGTTTTTAGTTTTTTTTACCACGATACTGGAAGCACAAGAACAAGAAAAACCAAGTTTTTCAGTGGAAACCGGCGCTCTTTTTTGGGCCTTCCAAGGATATTCGATCAGCGGATACTATTACGTACCTAACACGAAGTTCAGCGTAGGGGTCGGTATAGAAGGGCTGACATACGATAACGAAGACCTGATGGACGCCGCCTTCGAAAACGGTGACCAACTCGACGAAGTACAGCTCCTTTACTTGGCCAGGGGTGAGGTGAGGTATCATTTCAAAGAACATGGGGAAGGTCTGTATACCAGTTTGAGGTTTGGTTACGAAGAGTGGGATGTCTCGTTAGGGGATGACACGCAACGTGTACAAAACGGGTTTGTTAGCCCTACCATCGGGTATATCTGGTACCCTTGGGAAAGAAAAGGATTTTTGGTTCAGCCGTTCTTCACCGGCATCTTCATCATTGGCGAGGGCCGTGAGACCGTACAAGACCTGGAAGTAGACCTAAGGTCATTCTTGCCTAATCCCGGCCTTACCCTTGGTTGGAAATTTTGAGCGCAGGTTTATAACAGGTCTTGCTGAGCTAAATCTGTCAGTGATCGCTCTTTATTCCTCGTAAGATGACTAGCTGGTGTTTGAAATGGAAAAAAAGCATGACAGGAGATGAGTTGGAGGCTTGAAACGATAAAGACTTTCAGCTTATCATCGACTCCATTGTCAATTGTTTTATCAATAAAATTCCGTCCCGTTTTACAAAGAAGGTTAAGTTTTGTCACGCTTTTAAGGTCTTCCCTGTCAAGTATCCAAACAACTATTTCATCAATGAAGACTTTATTGAGAGTGGATTGCAGCTCAACCCGTACGGGTTCGCATTCCAAAGAACTATCAGATCATTTTGAAGTATCCTGGAGAAAGACACACCCACAGGGTAAGGTGATCCGCAGGGACTTGATCGAAGAGCGGATCCCCCACATTGAAAGTAACACGATCACGGGTTTTTATGCTCCCGAAGAGGAGATGACCGAAGAAGACAAAAGGGCAACTGCATTATCCGATCAGTTAATCGCTGAATTGAAGGAGGCAGACGAGATCTTAGTCAGCGGCCCGATGTACAACCTATCCGTACCTTCTGCGCTGAAAGCTTACATTGACCAGGTGACCCGGGTACGGCATACGATCCGTGTAGGTGAACAGGGTTACTATGGGTTACTGGCAGGTAAGGTGGGTTATACGATCACCACGAAAGGAGGGTATTACAAGGGTACGGAATCTGAGCTGTACGATTTTTACGAGCCTTATGTGAAGACCATGCTGGAATTTATTGGGATCAAGGTGAAAGGACAAATATCCCTCGAAGGCACCAGCCTTGACACCAACTTAACCGACACCAAGGCGAAGGTAAAAGCAGAAATTGATCAATTAATCCATAACACAATATGACACCTCAAAAAATCGATCCCTTCCATGACAGGTTGGAAAACCAGGGTATCATCGTTGCCCCAGGGGAAGGAGAATCATTGGATATGAACGGGATGCGCATCTGTCTTAAAGTAACCAGTGCCATGTCAAATGACCAACTCGGCCTCTACGAGATCTCGTTGAACCCCGGGGCCATTGGCGCTAAGCCGCATTATCATCGTTTCATGGATGAAACTTTTGTGGTAACACGGGGGCGATTAACGGTAAATGTAGGGAACAGCGAACGACAGGCAGAACAAGGCACCGTCATCTATGTCCCCAGGTTTACGGCACATGCATTTAGAAATGACTCAAAGGAAGAGACCCGGTTAATGCTTCTCTTTAACCCGGCTCAAAAAAGGGAGGGTTTCTTTCGCGGCTTGTATCAAACCTTGACCGAAGATTCTATTGACCCGGGGAAATACCTGGCACTCTACAACAAGTACGACAGCTACCCTGTAGATACTGCTGATATGCTCCCGGTAAGAGGAAATTGATTAAAAAGAAGGGCTTTGGCACTTTAAGTAGAAGCCCTTTTACTGTCAAGTTAAGCCTCAAATGACTTACAGGGTACAGGATGAGCTAGGTTTGAGGTATTGATCAGTAGGCAATAAGCAAAAGGCAGTAGGCAAAAAAATTAGGGGTTACCGATTGCCCATTGCTAACTGCCGACTTTAAGAACGGGATTGGAAAAAACAGCTGACCGCCTAATTACAGCTAACTTAACACTCGTACTACTTTTTCAGATTTAAATCGCTGATAATCATACAATAGTATTGAGTCTTGAGTAGGCTACTGGCAAGCGGTGAAATTTGTTATCTTTCCAAAGGGTATTGGTTGTACCACACCCGCAGGCCATGCTTCCGGCTAAACGAGCCCTTTTTCTCCTCAAAAACACCCGGACATAGGGAGCTGCAGCAACAGGTTTTTGTTTCATAGTAAAATTTAGACGTTAAGTTCTACACGGCCTCCATAAACATCCACTCAATACTATGGACTGAATATTACCGAAAGCTGACTTTTTATAGTTAAAAAATTGACTACTAGAAGGTTGCATCTGAAAAAGTGGTGCCAATTCTCTATTTCCCTTTTATAAGATCATCGCACTTATTCGAGTACCAGGTGTTCAAGATTCTGCAACTTTAGAGGATCAAGGATCGCACTCACCCGGCGGACCTGTCGTCCTCCCGGGGTAAATTCCATGACCTGGCACACTTTTACCTTATCTTTCAAAAAATAAAGTAATGCAGGCTGATGGTTTACCACTACTGGCTTTACCGTATGTTTGGTAAGGAAATTATGGAACACATAGATCAAAAGATCGGATACATCTTCCACGCCATCACAGTAGCTTCGTACCACGGAAACCTTCTTACCTCCATCAGCATAAAGCGTGATATCTTTAGTGAATAGCTGGTGTAATGTATCGAGGTCCTTCTTACGAATAGCAGAGATAATAGCTTCTAGTTGAGAGAAGTGTTCCTTTTTTGTTTCCGAAGTTATTTTTCCCTCTTTTTGTTGCACCTTTTTATGAGCCCTGCTTAGCAGCTTCCTAGAGTTTTCCAGGGTAACAGGCAGTACCCCGGCTATTTCTTCATGGGTATAGGCAAAAGCTTCTTTAAGTATGAATACAGCCCGCTCCTTGGGGGTTAATCGTTCCAATAAAAATAAAAGCGAATAAGATACCATTTCGCGTAGTTCAAATCCTTGGTCAGAGGACTCCATGGCTACCGGTTCTGGCAACCAAATCGCATGGGGTTGAGTTTTTTTCAAGCGTTCTTTCAGGTTGATGGATTGATTGATCACTCCCCGGATGAGGTAGCCCCGTTCATTTTCCACCGTTATATTTTTCGAGGAATACTTTAGTAAAACATCCTGGATGGCATCTTTCGCATCGTCTACTGTGCCGAGGATGTTATAGGCATACGGAAATAAAAATGACGGGTATTCTTTCATAGCATCACAGTTGTTCGAAACATTAGACAGTATAGCGACTTAAAACGTGACAAGAAATGTAAAGTTAATAGGCAATGTTTCACAATAGCCCTGGTACATTCACGTCCAAAGTGATCCATGACTTGACCACAGGAAACGCCCAGGAGACCTTATAAAAGTAAGGGGATAAGCCTTTTTACTTGAAGCTTGCAGCCCTCATGGATGGAATTAATCATCAAGCTACACCTAATGACAGCAGGTTCAGAGAACCTGTATATACCTCAGCACCGGTTTGGAAAACCTGCGCTAAATAAGCTAGATGAAGCACGGGTTTTCTAAACTCGTGCTAAAGGAATGAGCTGTCCAGTCATTAAGGTCACTTTAATATGGCTTAAGACTGTAGCTTTTCTTCATCGTACTAATTGCTCTCCTTGACCTGGAAAGAAACAGTAAGCCCTCCTAAAAGAATTTCATAGTCTCCACTTTCTACCCTCCATTGCAAGTCTTCTCCTACAAAGGCTAATTGGGAAGTATGGAGATCAAACGAAACTTCTCGCGATTCTCCTGGCGGCAAGGTGATCTTTTCAAAAGCTCTCAGCCGTTTTACATCCGGTGTCACGGAAGCATAGCGATCGGAAGTAAAGAGCTGGATCACTTCCTTGCCTGCACGGCTACCGGTATTTTTTACTATGACGGAGACCTTAAGCGAATCCCCTGCGGAAATTCTAGACTTGGATAGTTGCAGGTCAGTATACTCAAAACGGGTATAGCTCAGACCGAAGCCAAAGGGATATTGGATAGCAAAATCCGAAGCATAGTCGTACATCCCTGCCATTTTGTTTTGTTCTTCGGAGGGTTTGTGGTCATACGTTGCCAAACTATTGCTGTACATAGGGTAGGTATAGGGCAATTTACCGCTGGGGTTAGCCTCTCCGAAAAGGATTTGAGCCAGTGCATCACCACCAAAATTGCCGGGCAGATACATTTGGAGGATACCATCCATATCCTGTTCAATTGTGCGGATCAACCTCGGCCTACCTTCATTGAGGACCAGGACAATGGGTGTTCCCGAAGCAGCTACCGCTTTGGCCAGCTTCAATTGATTTTCCGATAGCTCCAGGTCATGAAGATCTCCCGGCTTTTCCGTGTATGTATTTTCTCCCAGGCACAAGATCACATAGTCCACGCTACGAGCGGCATCAGCCACCTTTTCAATATTTATCACTTTTTCTTCCCAATATTTGCCATCCTCCTTGTAAAGCACCCCCGGCTCATAGATCACGTTAGCCTCGCCGTTTACTTTTTGTACCGCTTCTAATAGGGTATGATAGCCTTCTGCAAATTCATGTACCTTTTCTCCCTGCCAGGAATAAGACCAGCCGCCATTTAAGCTTCTCATAGAATGAGCATTCGGCCCGGTCACTAATACCTTAACTCCTTTTTCGAGGGGTAAAACCTCTTCATTTTTAAGCAAAGTAATAGACTCAACAGCCGCGTCCAGGGCCACCTTTTCAAAATCCCGGCTACCGAAACCAGGGTAATCCGCGGCTTCGGTCACTGGTTTTTCAAATAATCCAAGCTCATACTTCAGCGTGAGGATACGGGATACGGCGTCATCTATGCGCTCCATAGATATCTCCCCTTCTTGTACCAGCTCTACCAGGTACTCACAAAAGTTAAAGTCATAGGGGATCATGGCCATGTCAATGCCAGCATTGATGGCAAGTTTCACTGCTTCTTTTTCGCTGGCCGCTACACGATCGCGGTCATGGAGATTGTAGATGTCTTTCCAATCCGTGACCACTACACCGGTAAAACCTAACTCTTCTTTAAGCAGGCCTGTAACGATCTGCCGATTAGCATGAACGGGTATGCCATTGATGAGCCCGGAATTGATCATAACTGATCGTACGCCCTGCTCTATGGCCGCCTGGAAAGGGGGAAGATGCCTTTCACGAAGCTCTATCCCCGGGATATAAGCTGGCGTCCTGTCTTTGCCTGTACGAGGCACCGAATAGCCCAAAAAGTGCTTGAGGCATGCGGCTACCCGTTGGTGGTTTGCCACATCGTTACTATCCCCCTGGTAGCCTTTTACCATCTGCCGGCCTAGCTCGGAGGCGAGGTGAACATCTTCTCCAAATGTCTCCCACATCCTTGGGAACCTAGGGTCCCTGCCGAGATCAAGTACCGGTGAGAAATTCCATGGAATCCCCGAAGCCCTCACCTCGTAAGCAGTGATCTCGGCGGCACGTTTGACCAGCTCCCGGTTCCAGGTGGCTGCCAAGCCTATTTGTTGGGGGAAAAACGTAGCACTCGCGGTATACGTGGCACCGTGTATGGCATCTATCCCATAAATGACCGGTATTCCAAGACGTGTTTCATCGATGGCCATTTGCTGGAGTTGGTGGATCACCCGGTTCCATTTTTCCAAGGTCCTTGCCCGGTTATTGGCCGTATTGAGAATAGAACCAACCTTGTAGTCAACAATGGCCTTTCTTACCAATGAGAGGTCCAGCTCCAACGGCTCGTCACTCGTAAACTCGTCGGGACCTTTCGTGATCACATCTAAGGTGATCTGTGCCATTTGACCTACTTTTTCCTCGAGGGTCATCTCGTGTAAAAGAGAATCCACCCGCTGGGAAAAGGTACCTTTTATCCCGGTGGCGGGTTGGCAAGAGGTTAAGAAAAAGATCAAAAGAAAGGTGAGAACACCGAAAAATAGTTTCATAATAAAAACGGGTTAAAAAAGGGAAAGGTGATTAGAGACGTGATACTTAGTGATCAAATGGCCAGGCAGAGGCTGTAGGATAGCCCAACTGCCCGACCGTTTTTAAAACTTAGATCAACCTACTGTTTTACAAATTCATAAGAACCGGTGGCAAAACCAGGGTCAAGGGTGATCGTGACATGATAGGCCCCACTTTCAGCCAGGTTAGTAAAGTTACTCCCCCCGCCGGCTGTCATATTCCCTGTGAGTTCCGTAGGGCTTTCGGAACCAAAGTCAAAATCCCACGGGGAGATGAATTTAGAATCGTATCCCGAAGTGAGCGTTTCTGTTACTTCCCAGGTATAGTTGCCTACATAAGTCATTAAAAACTCGTTCCGTGCATCCCAGCCATCGGGCTGTTGCCAGTGGAAAAGTTTGAAATTGTAGTAATCCCATACTACGGTAGCCGTGCTGAAGTCGAATGAAAGGCGATAGGCCTGGTTTTCGCTGATCGTAAGCGCAGCACTGCCTGTCCCAATACCTAGCGAGCCATTGACACGGCTTGCTTCTGACCCAGGATCACCCAACGAGCCTAGAACATTGTAAGCATTACCAGTACCATCCATTTGGTCATTCAGTGTGTACACAACCTCTGTGCCCAGGTCAATAAAAGCATAGGAGAATACATCGCCATTCTTTTCGAATTCTGTCACTAACGAGCCGTCAGCAAATAAATACAGTGCGGCCGGGGTTTCCGTAGGCGCGGAATTGTCTTCTTCCAGGGTGTACGAGGGCGTAGGTGCCGAAAGATCGAGGGTGATGAGAAACCTGCCCAGGTCGCTTACGGGTACATCTTCCAAGGCATAACCATTTTCATTCGCAAAAGCCTCGAAGATCACTTCATTTTCTGTTCCTTGTATTCTTTTGAAAACCACTCCCCAATCCCCGTTGGCGCGAAAAACAAATCTTTTGTTATCATCACCCGGGTCTGCGTCTTGCAGGTTTATTACAGAGTTCCATACACTTCCGCCCTGGTATTGTAGTGGGGCATCACCTCCCCATCCGCCATCAATTACGTTGCCAACGATACTCCATCGGTCGATCTTTAGAAATTCATAGGTAGCATTGTTAAAATCCGCCCTGATACGATATTGACCGGTCTCGGGGGCTACGATACCTGCCCCGGCGTTAAGTAGCTCCCCACTATTTCCACCAAAAATTTGTGCACCTGTGCCCTGTTCGGTATAAAAATTAAAAGTTTCACCGCTGGTGAGCGAGGTATAGAGCTCGAACACATTGGTTCGCAGGCCTTCTGCATCCGTGAGGTCTATCATAGGGATCGCGTTGGCTACATCATTACCTACTTCGGTCGAGGTGCCCGCCATAAATAGTTGGTCAGGAACCAGTTCCTTATCAAAGCGGGTCAGGGTGATCGGCTGAGAACTGACCTGTGTTTTACTAAGCGATATTGCCTCTACTCCCCATTGGAGCGCTATGGACTCGCTTACCGGTAAACCCAGCTTAGCCAGTACTTGGTCAAGGGTCCGCGCGGAAATTTCTATGAAAAGCGCCGTACCGTTACTACCCGATGCTTCGGAAAAAAGAGGCTGGCTAAAGTCACCATCCGCCTCGTCAAGTACCAGCCGATACGTAATAAAATAACCCTGGTCGTTGCTGGCAGGGTTCCATTCAAAGCGTACCGGGGCTGATGGGTCTTCCGAATCCAGCACTATATTGGCATCAGCCGCAGGCCCCCCGATAGAGGCCGGCTGTAGCTCCCAGTTACCAATATCTTGCACGTTGTCCTCCTCCTCGCAGGAAAAAAATAGCGTCATACCCATGATAAGCGCTGTAAGAAAGTGTTGTGTTCGTATCATGATCAATATTTTATATTCAATGCGTTCAATAGTTTAAAATGATGTAGTTTTCCCATCCCGGTCATACTGCTTCCCACACTAGGGTGACCAGTGAATTGGCCGGCAGGGTGTATTGGAAGCCTTGGCTCCCTGGCTTTACAGTAATTAATTGATCCGTAGAACCGCTGTTGAGCAACACAAGCACCTGCGAACCATCCGGGTTCTGGAAGGCTACATTTTCAAATTTCCCAGCGAACTCCCCTGTGCCCAACCGTACGGCCCCGGGCTTTACAAATTTTGAAAAATGCCCTAACAGGTAGTAATCCGGGTTTTTTACCATGTTCCCGGCACTAGTTATGGTGACCACTCCCCGGCAGGTTTTACAGCCGTCATTGGTGGGTCCGCCATTTTCGTCGAGGGCGAGATTCCATAAAAGGATAGTTTTCGCACCCCGGCGCAGGAGCGGCACAAAAACGTTATTCATAAACCACACGATCTCTCCCCTAAAGGTGGTTTCTTCAGTTTGAATGCCGGTCTGCTCTGTAAAATAGATCCCCGCGCCGGGAAACCGGTCTAGCAGCTTATCCACATCCGAAGCTTGCCCGCCGTAGGCATGGTAAGCTACGTCATTCGTATGTCTTGCAGCCTCTACGTTGCTAAGCACTGTAATGGGATAATCCGGGTCAGCCCCCTCATAAAAGTTATGATCGTAGGCGATGATGTTTGTGGCCAGCCCAGCCTGTGCCAGCTTTGGTCCCAGGTGCTTTCCTATAAAGTCAGCCTGTTCCAACGCGCTCATCCCCATCCCCGGGTAGGTGGCTGGCTCGTAAAGAGGTTCATTTTGAGGAGTAACGGCGCTAATGTTAATGCCTTCCGCTTGGTAAGCCTGGATGTATTTCACAAAATAGTCAGCATACACGTCGTAATATTGCGGCAATAGGCTGCCGCCAATAAAGGACTTGCTCGACTTCATCCATGCCGGGGGTGTCCAAGGAGAGGCCATAAACCGGACAGCACTGTTCTGGGCTAATATGGCCTGGGCTATAGGAATGACCGGGTTCTCGGTTGTTTTATCTTCCTCGATAGAAAATCCTGAAAGGTCCAAGTCTTCCGGCTCGTTGATGTCATTATAAGTATAGCTGCCATTTTTGTTAAAATCCGACGCGCCCACGGTCAGTCGTACATAACTTAGGCCGATCTCCTCTTCACTGAATAGCGCTTTGATCGCTTCCGGGTTTTTGTTTAGCAACCAAGCAGAAGAGCCGGTGAGTGCAGCCCCAAACCCTTCAATCGCCGGCCCTTGATCGGTTCCGGATATTTCCACTATGGTACCTTCATCCCTATCGGTAAAAGGTAGCTTTGTCGAAAGCTCGTTGAGGGTAGTGGAACCGTCTAGTGACGTTACATGTACCGCCACTCTTCCCTCATCATTTTCATTGGGGTCCTCATCCATGCCACTGTTACTGCTACAGCGGGTAAAGGCAAAAAGAAGGAAAGTCAAGAAAAGTACCCATTGCGTTTTCATCGTTACTTAGTTTAGGTTTTCGTTTCGGTCTATCTCTTCCTGTGGAATGGGGAACAACATCCCATTGCCAGGTATATCAATGCCCTTGGCCGTGGAAATGGCTTGCCGGGTCACTTCAAATCCTTTGCGGATAAGGTCAAACCAGCGGTGCCCTTCGTACATCAGTTCTACCCTTCTTTCTTGGAATATGGCGGCATCTAGGGCCTCGCGCGTTTGCGGTCCATCGTAGTCATCCAGCCCGGCACGATTACGGACCTGGTCCAATAATTCAACGGCTTCCGAGGTCCGTCCCAGTTGGTTAAGTGCCTCGGCACGCATAAGCAGTACATCGGCATACCGCATGACCACGTTATGATCGGCGGAAGCGAATGCCTCTCCATTCCTCCACTTAAATAGGTACAGGGTACCGTTCCTCTCCACATAAGAAGTGGCTTCCCTGGCATCCCCGGCCTCAAATTGGGCCGCACTATTCGGTGTAGGGGTATTGAATTTTACAAACTCGAAAGAAGCCTCTGGCGTAGGCAATACAAGCTCAGGAAAGACATTCCCCTCTGCCGCCCCGGTATATTGGATACTGAAAATAACCTCATCGTTATTCTTATTTTGCTGATCAAATAAGTGATCAAAAGTCTCCAGTAGCCTGTATCCCCGGCCCATCACCTGTTCTGTCCATGTGACTACCGCCTCATAGTCATCCTGGGTAAGGGTTACTTTGGCTAAAAAGGCTTCTGCCGCTCCTTTTGACAATCTCCCACTTACTGGAGGCTGGGCAGGAAGCAATTGCTGCGCAAGTTCAAAATCCGTGATGATTTGAGTGTAAATGTCACTTACCGGTGCCCGGCCCACCTTGATCTCGTCCGGATCTAAGGAGGTGGTCTCTTCAAGGACCAACGGCACACTACCCCAAAGGCGCACTAAGTTAAAATAGTGCAACGCTCTTAGGAAGTAGGCTTCTCCAAGGATGTTATCTTTTTTCCCTTCATCAAATACCGCCTCATCCATTTGGCCAACCCGATTGAGCACCGTATTCGCCCGGCCAATGGCAAAATAGATCTGCCGCCAGGTACGGGTAATATTCCCGTTGGTGGAGTTCTCAGTAAAATTGTCAATAGCAAAATTGTCCGGGTTGTCACCTCCTGCAAAACAGTTATCCGCACGAACTTCTCCGTAGGTGTAGAGGTCGAAGCCATAATAGCTATCGGGCTGTAAGGCATCATAGCATCCAATGATCCCTGCTTCGGCATCATCCTGTGTCTGCCAAAAGTTGGAAGAAGCAATTTCTGTGACAGGCGAAAGGTCCAAGAAATCGTCACTACAGGCATTGAATAGGCCTGCGATGATCAAAAGTAGTACTGTTTTATATAAATATCTCATGACTGATCCTAGTTTAAAAGCTGACATTTAATCCTAGTAAGAAGGATTGTACTTGTGGAAAGGTACCATAGTCGATGTTAGGTGAAATCGTGCTACCTCCGTCACGACTTACCTCGGGATCATATCCACTGTAATCCGTGTGTGTGAAGAAGTTCCTGCCTTGGAGGTAAACTTTTGCTTGCTGCATTTTTAATTTTTCCATGATCGTGCCCGGTAAATTATAGGCTAGTGTAAGCTCCCTTATTTTCAAGAAAGACCCATCCTCCACCCATCGGCTGGAGGCCCGGTCATTATCATTTGGATCACCGAATACGGCAACAGGCAAGCTTCCATCCGTGTTTGCTGGTGTCCAGCGATCCAAGGTAGTCGTAGATTGATTTTTAAAAGAAGACATAGCCTCCAGCTCAAACCGTGTGGCATTGTAGATATCCTGGCCTTGTACTCCCTGCAGGAACAGCGTTAATTCAAAACCACCATAGGTCAATGTATTTGTAATACCCCAGGTAAAATCAGGTAAGGCGTTGCCTATGATCTGCCGGTCATTGTCGTTGATCACCCCGTTGTCGTCCCTGTCCTGGAAGATTACATTACCGGTTTCAGGGTTGATACCCTCGGCCACCCAACCGTAAAAGTTACCGAGAGGCTCTCCTTCCTGTAGGATAGCCACATTGCCTTGGTCTGCCACAAACCCACCAAAAATGGGGTCCGGGCCTATCTCTAATACCTCTACCCTATTGAAGCTGATATTGGCGTTGATATTCCAACCGAATACATCACTTTGGATGGGCTGGGCATCAATCCCCAACTCCAGCCCCTTGTTTTCAAGGGAACCGATATTCTGCAAGGAGCCGGAGAATCCCGTAGTATTGGGCAATGGGTTAAACAATAGCATGTCGGAGGTCTTTTTGTAATAGGCATCTATTTTCGCTCCTAGCCTTCCATCCCAAAGCGTGAAATCTAACCCAATATTGTGCTGTGTAGTAGTCTCCCATTTCAGGTCTTCGTTTTCAACTTGCGCAGGGTTTACACCGGGTAATATTTCGTCACCAAAGGGATAGTTTGAGCCCGAGGAGTACGTACCAAAAGCACTGTAGTTGCCAATTTCCTGGTTCCCGGTAAGCCCGAAACTATACCTTAGCTTAAGGTTATATAGCCAAGATTGATCCTGGAGGAAACTTTCATCGGATATGTTCCACGCCAATGAAGTAGAGGGGAAGTACCCGTACTGGTTCCCTCTTCCAAAACGTGAAGAGCCGTCAGAACGCATGGAGGCGGACAGCAGGTATTTTCCTTTGTAGTTGTAAGATCCGCGAAGGAAGTAAGACACGATGGACCACTCAGCTATACCTGCGCCAACAGCAACGGGCTCTGAGGCCCCGGAAGCAGTGGGGATAGAGGCGTTGGCAAATCCCCGGGCAAGATGGAAGGTATTCTCCCATCGTGATTTTTGAGAAGAAGCTCCTAGCAAGATATCAAGGTTATGCCCGTCCCCCAGGTCTTTGTTATAATGCAAGGTGTTTTCCAAGATCCAGATCAGCTCGTTAAAGGTCTCGCTGGAGGCCTCCCCTTGCTGTGCCCTTCCGTTACCCGTGGTAAAGGGATCGATAAACCGGTCACGTTTGGCATCGGAATAATCGATCCCAAAAGAAGATTTGAAGGTAATATCCAGGGGTAACCGGTACTCTGCATACAAATTAGCCAATACTTTACTGGAGAATGAAGACTGTAGATCTCCACGGACCAGCGCCACGGGGTTTTCCCAGGCTTGGAAGGGGTTCATAGGAAATGTACCGTCTTCGTTTTGCACGGGTATTATCGGTGGCGTAGTCAGTGCGCTGAGCACTACTCCCCCACTGTTCACCCGCTGGTTGTCATTAATGGTATTAAATTCTGTCCGGCTAAGGGCAATGCTGTTCCCGATCTTTAAATTATCCAGTAGCGACCGGTCTTGGTTAAAACGAATGGAATAACGATCAAATTCCGACGGGGCAATGACCCCTTCTTGATTTTGGTACCCGGCGGATACGAAGAATGTGCCTTCCTCCGACCCGCCGGAGAAAGATAGTTGGTAATTCTGTATAGTAGCGGGATCATATAATTCCTGCTGCCAGTCCGTGTTGAACTGGAAGTTAGCGGGATCTTCTAATGTAGACAGTCCTGCATTAAGCCTGGCTGTGTTCAGGTAATCCATATATTGCTCTGAATTCAGAACCGGGAGGGTATTCACTACACTCTCCAGGCCAACGTAGGAGGAAAAAGAAAACGAGGACCTGTCACGGGCACCCCTTTTCGTGGTGATGAGCACTACACCATTGGCAGCCCTAGCCCCATAAATGGAAGAAGAGGCAGCGTCTTTAAGAATATCAATGGAAGCCACATCGGCAGGATTGATGCCCTCGGTGTTTAAAACAGGTACCCCATCCACGACATAAAGTGGTTCATTGCCCCCCGTAACAGAGGTTGCTCCTCTTATTCTTAGGGATATCCCTGCCCCGGGCCTCCCCGAGGGCTGGACGACTTGAACACCGGCTGCCTTTCCCAGGATCGCCTGCTCCACGGTAACGAAGGGCTTGTCCTGGATTACATCTTCGTCAAGTGAAACTACCGCGGTGGTCAAGTCTTTTTCCGTGGTAGTGCCATAGCCCACCACCACGATCTCTTGCAGGGACTGGATGTCTAAATTCAACTGTACATTGATCACCGTTCGGTTTCCCACCAATTCCTCCACGGTCTCGTAACCAATGAAGGAAAAAACCAATACATCGGTAGGTGAAGCGGCAAGTGAAAAGTTACCGCTGACATCGGTAGCAGTGCCTTGGCTGGTGCCTTTGATTAAAACGTTCACACCGGGCAGCCCCATATCCTCATCTACCGAGGACACCGTACCGGAAACCGTCACGGATTGTCCATGAAGTAAGGGAATGAAGCCGATCGTAAAGATGAAGCTTAGTAAAGTAGATCTCATACGCATTAATGATTTTTAGGTCTTTTCAATTTGTTCGTTTAAAGTGTGATGTCTTTTTGACCGATTTTTACCCGCTGTGTTGCTTGAATAGTTCTCTTGTTCAAAAAGACAACTCCAATGTTTGGGAATATTGAAAGGGATGCAAGAAAGCCCGGTGAATTGTGCAATCGTTTTCGAGAAACACGGGTCAAAACCAGGCTTTTTATACGCTTTAATAACAGGAGAATCACCAAATACTAAAAAGGAAAGAGAATTCTAGGGTAGTTTTTAGCAGCCGGGTATCATGAGAGGTCCATCATGAGGAATTGCCGGTCTTTTGAGGCATTTTCAACGCCGGGCGCTAACAAAGCTTTCCTTACTTTTTTCCTAAAACCGGAGCAGGTGGCCATGCGCAGATCCAGTATTTCCGATACCTCTTTTAAGGTCATTTTGATCCCGGAGATCTCAAGATGGGCCATGTAAAAAGCTTTATCGATAGGGAACCGGGTATTGTGAAAGACGGTATGTGAGGTGGCGGATTCGACGGAGCCGCACCGGGAGCATCTCTTGGAGAATTTTGGCAAATCGATCGCTTTATGGTAATGGCACTTCCTGCATTCAAAGCCCTTTTGCCATTTCAATAAGGCCAGGTACTGGTAGCAGCTGATGTCCCCGGGAAATATCTCCTTGAACTCTGCATAGCTCACCCCCTTGGAGAGGAGTCTCTTTCTCATTTCCAGCTTCGACTCTTTTTTCAGGTTCCAGTTGTCTTTATCCAGCAGTTGGTTCATCTTATTGATCTCTTCGGCTTGCTCTTCGAGCCGCTGGTTAGCATTTTTGAGCGCTTCATTTTTTATGTCCAGTTCCAGGGTACGTTCTCTCACCTTTTGTTCGAGCTCACGGTTAACCTTGGTCTGTAGCTTACTATTCACTTCATGCTGCGCAACAATCCGCCTCATCGCCCGGTCTTTTTTGTTTTTGATGATCCGTACCTTATCACCCAGCGCAAAGGATAGCGTAACCAGTTGTAAAAGAAAGGCGAGATGGATGCTGTAGTAGTTTATGGCGCTGGAGCCGATATTGCCAATTTCCGTAGCAAGCATCAGTTTGATGATGCCCCCGGTAAAAAGAATCACAAAAGCCAGCATTAGCAGGCGGGCGGGCTGGTATCCGCGGCGGAAAAAGTAAATGGCTATGATTGTCAAAATCACCAACGGAATGAGATCTACGACTAGGTAATCAAACCAAGTAGGAAAAAATACCACGCAAGCAAGGAAATATAATGAACGGGCCGCTATAAGACCGTTCAGTACCCTGTTAGTACGGGGTGCCCGTGATGCGAGGTGTAGGAATTGTTGGGTGAAAAGTATACCCGAAAGCACTACCAAGTACATAAAAACACCATAGGCCACGCTATTCCACCATGGCCAGCCCGGCCATACGAACTGGTAAGCAAAGCCTTCTGAACTTCCAAAGAATAAGGCTACGCTTAGTGCATAGATCACAAAATAAAGGTATGGTATTTCCCTAATGGCGAAATACAGCAGCAAGTTGTATAAGGCGGTGAGTATGATGAGCCCGCAGAAAATGCCGAAAAAAAAGTATTCGTTAAGCGAGTAGTAGGTGAAAAAGTCGTAAGAACGCAGGACCATAATGATATTCACAGGGTTCTGCGCTTTTACCTTAAAATAGTAGGTCAGCTCTTGGTTGTGGTCATTTTTTAACGGGATAATGAAATTCTTATGTTTGAACCGCCTATTGTCAAAAACCCTTGTATCCCCCAGGCGGATACGGTCATAATTGCCACCCGTACTGGGGATAAATGCGGTGATGTTATCAATCGTTTGGTCAAAGAATTCAAGGAGCCAATTTTTCCCGGATTGGCTGTTATGACGGATCTTGACCTTAAGCCAATAGGTAGATCCTAAATGGTAATTTTTCGGGGTAAAGTCCGTACTAGCGATAAATTGATCATCTAGCTCACCCTTAAGAATGGAAGTAGCGTCCAGTCGACCTTCAGTATCTTCCAGGTAGGTAATAAAATCGTAAACGAAAATATGCTGGTCAGTAGAATCATGGAGGGTGTAGACAGACTGGCTTGCTGTTATAGTGGTTTTGACCAGTAAGAAAAGTAGAACTGTTAACCGCATATCATACTCCAACTTAAAACCTTACCCGGGATCTTTATTTGAACCTGTGACTAAGATAGAATTACCTACGTGAGGGACAGGCCTATTACAACTTTGCAAGTTAAAGATACATTACCTTTCCGACAGCCTGGGCAAATAATTGGCTAAGTCTCTGCTTGGAACACATTAAGTTATACTCCAATCAACCTTTTTCAATACGGATCTTATTTCTTCCAGGGTGCCTACTATTTCCTTTTCACCCGGAAGAGTACCTGTGACTAAATCCTTAAAACCTGTATTGTAAACATTACTCATTTGCTTCCAGGTATTTTCAAGATCATCGAAGATCAATGCCTTGACAGGATGTTCTTTTAACCAATCTTTGTTGTTTTTGTAACCTTCAACATCGTCTTTTCCTACCCTGTTGATCACCTGGTTAAAGTCTTCGCTGTGTAGAAAGGATTTGCACTCATCTACGATGAGCAGCCTGTTCAAATCATAGATGTGCCTGATTTTATTCCTAAGATCCGCTATGGGGGTTTCAGTCCTTGAAAAACGAACAAGACTCATGATCTTTTCACAAATGGTTCGAGACAATCCTAAAACCTGGATCTCAAATGGCTCCATACCGTACTCACGAAGCAATGGACCTTGCTTTTTCTCGCTCATCATATCAGCCAATAATGTTGAAACCTCCATGTTTACATAGGGTTCGTGATGTCCCAGCCATGTTGCCTCTACAATTACCTGTTTTCTTACCTGGCCATAAGACCCATCAAAACCTTTTGGATATTCATGTGCCGTTTTCCGTATATTTCCCATTTTATTGGTAATGCCCTCTACATATATTTCGGGCATAATTCTTTCCACTACTTTACTGACCATTCTTGTACGATTCTTTAACTGATTATCACTATCACCTTTATGTTTCAATATTACAAGGTCAATGTCTTCTGAAAATCGCTCGATCACTTTGTAGCACTTCGAAAGGGATGATCCACCTTTAAATACGACTTCCTTGCCCAAGTCAGAATTAAATATCTCGAAGAGAGCTAGAGTTACCCAATAGTCCTTTTCAACATAAATCTCTCTAAGCTTTAGATCTTGGGCCGTCGCTTGTATCGCATCTTTAAAAAGTTCTTTGTTGGTGTGGAGATTCATTTAATGGATATTCCAATTATTAATAGTGGGTAATGCTTTTTCCCTGATACCTATTTCAAATGTGGTAAGCGGATTTAAGGTTTCTTTAAGTCTTTCAATAGCCTCTATCATTTGCAGGTTCTCTATGATTGCACCTAGTAACGCTCTTGTTCGGGGTGGATATTTTTTAGCGCAACTTATTAAGTTTCGCAAACCCTTCTTTTCAAGCTGCTGGATTTTCTTTTCAAGTATTCTTAAAGAGTTCTCTTTGTCGGAATCAGGTATACTTTTTAGGTCTTTGAGCGCGTCAAGAATTTCTAGTTGCTTGTAATTCTCCTTGCTTACATCTACATAGCTTTTAACTGGCTTGACAGGAACCTTCCCAAGTTTTGTAGTAACTCTTTTTGTTTTACTCGCTACTTTAATAGTGGTTGGGACCTGGGTTGTCAATCCCATTTGGTTGTAAAGACTTGTACCTGTTATATAACCAATTCTTTGTCCATCAATAAAAAGGTAGGGTTTAAGTAACTCCTCCTCGTTGGGTTTGATCTCTCCAAATACGGTTTGTTTGGGTTTATAGAAAACACCGGTAGAAACTCTCCTGATCTTTCCTTCTCGAACAAATCTTTCCATAGCTTTAGTAGCTGCAGCATACTCATCTCTAGCTATATCAAGATTATTGTATTTAAAGGTTATTCCTTCTCTAAATCTATTTATCTTCTTCTCTATTTTCTTTGTGGTATTCATTTTTCTATCATCCTCAAATCACTTTTGCAAAATTATAGTTTTGTCAAGTTTTTTGCGCAAAATACTTGACATTTTTTCATCACTTCACCCTACTGAGTTTCCCATCCCCATCTTTTGCTTCACCTGTTTATTGCAAAAAGTAATGCACATTTATACTTAAGTAGTTAACAGTCAAAACTATTCCCTATCGAACATTAACCAATTACCACTTTTGTCCCGGCTCGACTAGTGTTCAGTCACACTTCAAATGACCTGTGGGGTTAAATGATGAACTTTATTTGCGGTATTGGTAAGTTCTAGACCAGTCGGCAATGGGCAGTAGGCAAAATATAGGGTTGCCAATTGTTTATTCTCGACTGCTGACTTTGGGAACGAGACCGAAAAAATAGTTTACCCGCTATTTGAGCCTTACCACTAGGTTAACCCGGAAAATTCATTTGGAGTCGAATAATTTGGGTGTAAGGTGTTATTTTTGAGATAGTTAGAAACAAAAAACACACCTTACTGGATACCCAAA
>JANQLQ010000005.1 GCA_028280565.1 Fulvivirga sp. | reverse complement strand
TTGATGAGGACACCCAACGGTCTCATTTTTAGCTAAATCCCTGCCTGTCAAATAATTGAATGTGACAAAGCCCCTATGTTTGTAAGAGCAAAAGCTCCGGGATAGATTTAAAGAATAGAATCATTATACAACTTTAAAACTCCCCGAAGCTTATGAGTAATCAAATTAAGGAATTATCCTTTGCAGGAGAAAAGATTTACGTCGGGATAGACGTTCACAAAACGAATTGGAAAGTGAGTATTATGGGGGAACACCTCACACATAAGACCTTTAGCCAAGACCCTGAACCCGATCAGCTACATGAGTATTTGGTGACTCATTTTCCTGGAGCCGAATACTATAGTGCCTATGAAGCCGGATTCAGTGGGTTTTGGACGCATGACAAGTTACAATCCTTAGGCATCCATTCGATGGTCGTTAACCCCAGCGATATCCCTACCACCGATAAGGAAAAACGGCAAAAAGAAGACAAAAGAGACAGTCGAAAGATCGCAAGGAGTTTGCGAAATGGGGAGTTGACACCCATTCGGATCCCCTCAAAGAAAAACAGGCAAGACCGCTCGCTACTTCGCGTGAGAAAATCGATAGTAAAAGATTTACAACGCAATAAAAACCGGATAAAGGGGTTCTTATTTTTTTATGGTATCCGGTTTCCCGAGCGTTTTAAAAACAACTCTTCTCATTGGTCTAGTGCCTTTATACAATGGTTGGAATCTCTCGATTTTGAACAGGAAAGTGGAGTGTATAGTCTGCATACTTTAATCGAAAGCAGTAAGTCTCAAAGGAACCAGCTCTTAGCGGTGACCAGGAAAATCAGGACACTTTCTCGCTCAGCATATTATTCGCAAGATGTAGAGCTGCTGTGCTCAGTGCCAGGGGTGAGTATGTTGACAGCGATGAGCTGGCTCACAGAAATTGGACAAATTGATCAATATAAAAACCTGGATCATCTTTGCAGCTATATTGGCCTGGTGCCTTCTACTCATTCCTCTTCCGAGAAAGAACGAGTAGGCACCATCACACCTCGTGGGAAAAACAACGTGAGAAGTATGCTCATAGAGAGTGCCTGGGTAGCTGCACGTATGGACCCGGTATTAATGAAAAAATTTCATCAATTCGGTAGACGTATGAAAGCTAATGATGCCATTGTACGGATTGCCAAGCGGTTAGTAAGCCGGATTCGATTTGTTTTAGTGAACCGTAAGAAATATCAACTATTAAACACATAGTGCTTTTGATTGATCTATAAACCGTTTTCATAGGCCAGACCGTTTTAGTTCTACTGCAGCTGTAATGTCTGTTTGACAAAGTCTGCGGCTGGCCTTTTATTTTCAATTGAACAGGGAAATGCAGCACAGAAGGTGTCTGTTGATAGAAGTATGTTATCAACTCAATCAAAACACTGAAAACAGCTATAATACGAGGGAAACTCTTTTTCTTTTTCCCTAAAAAAGAAATGGGACTTAAGAAGACCCATTCCCTTTTTTAGTGTAAATCCTGCTTGTTCGCTGTGGTTTCCAATCGCCAGCCACGCAGGCAAAGACAGGATAAATTTGCCTTTTTTAACGAAAAATAAAAAAATTATCCTAGAAACTTGGTTTACAACATAGAAGTAGAACTAGCGTTAAGTTAAGCCTCAAATGACGTATCGGCACAAGATAATTATGCTTGAGGTATTGAAAGGTTCTCGATCAGTCGGCAATCGGCAAAGGGCAGTAGGCAAAAAATAGGGGGTTGCCGATTGTGCATTGCCAACAAATGACTTTAAGAAGGGCAACATTGAAAATTCAAGTGGCGTATGGAGGGGAGACCTCCAGGAACAGCGCGGCCCATTTGAAGCCTGTGGGTAAGCGGCCTATAGGGGCTGGGTTGTGCGTTTCGAGGGGAAAATGGGCTTTGTTGCTGGCGCCCTTTTCTTTGGGTTCGTTTTCTTTTGGGCGTGCAAAAGAAAATGAAAACCGGGCTTAGAACCTCAAAATCCCGCGTATACTGCTCATTGCGGGGCTCCCACTACCCGAAATATTTTTTAAAATATGGCCCAATTTGTCAAAATTAAACGCTTTCCTATCAAATTTAATTTTCAAAGAGGTTTTAAGAGCGAAACTGGAAGAAATAGCTAACCGTCCAAGTACACTTAACTTAACACTAGTACATCACAGTAAGAGACCCCTGGAACTTCGTATTGGAATAAAAGATCGTATAGAAATACACCCCGGCCGCCACATTTTCACCATACCACCTAAAATCACGATCCCTGCTTGAGAATACAGTCCTGCCCCACCGGTTATGGATGACCACCTCTTCAAACTGCCCGGCACAATTATCAATCGGTAAATAGATCAACCTGTCTTCTTCTGTTGGGTTGGAGATCGTATAGTAGCCAAAATAGTCATTAAGATCAGGGCTGCTTTTGGGTGTAATGATGTTTGTAATGGCAAATTCTCTACGCTGTGGAACATCTTCTACATGTACGGTCACACGAGCGGTATCGTATTGCGGTAAATAGCAGTTTTTATCCCAAAGAACAAAAGTAAATTCAAAAGACTCGGAGTACTCACCACCGGTAAATACAGAACAGTCGGGTATCCAGGAAAGCCCGGATGAAACTTGCCGTACGCCTTTGACAGCCTCAAACTCTACACCGGGAAGGTCGCCTCCCTCTAAAAGGAATAATTCCAGGCTATCTCCTTCGAACTCTACTCCTTCAATGTTTAGCCTCAATTCATTACCAATGATAAAGCTGATGCTATCCTCATTCGTAAGCCTTAGATTGTTCAAACTTGATACGCTGATTTCCGGGGGAGTACTCGGTGGGGGCGATACTAGGAAATCTATGACCAGGGTATCCCTGTTCGTAAGTTTGCATACATCAATATCTTCCGTGTAAAACTCCACCTGGAAGGTATCTTGTTCGGCCAGGCTGATGGAACATGCTAGCTGCCAAATAAATTCTTGCGAGAGATTACCCCGGCCTTGTACTTCGGGAAACACCACCCCATACTCTTCAAAATCAAAATTTATACCCCTAGCTCCAAGTATGACCTGGTCTTGATCCTGGTCCGTTGCCCTTATCAAGTGGCGTATGGTTTCGTTTAAGGTGTAGTCAAAACGTAATGAATCCGCCCCCGGGTTGTTCGCTTCGAACACCGTAGGCTTGGTCTGTCCCGGAAACTCAACCCGGAGGGTCATCGTAAGGACCTGCGGGTCTTCAAAAAGACACTGGTCGACATCATCTGCCACTACCTCTATGGTATATTCACGCGCCAGGTTACCATTCACTACTACCTGTCTCCCATTATCAAAACCGATCTTATCTTCAAGACAGTCAAAATTCCAACTGAATGTAGTTTGGGCTTGACCAGGCGAATATATGGGGTTGGAAAAGCTCATCCCTACCCTTTCCAAATCAAAGCCCAAAGGAATAAACTCAAGTTCTAGTTCGTCGTTGTCGTTGTCAAAAGCATTGATATCAATTTCAATATTGCCACCGGAGGAATCTACAACTTGTGCAAAAAGGGTGTTTTTTGGGGTACCGAACTTTGTGTCTGCGAAGTAAGCCCTGTTATTTGGCGGCGATTCCACGTTCAGCGTGACCACAACCGTATCTAGGGCTGGCTGTGGGCAGGCATCGTCAAGCGCGATAATTCCAATTTGATAAGGCCTGTTCCTCACGTAAGGGCAGTCTGGGAAGCAAATTTCAAAACGCGCGGTATCCTGCACATCTTCTAAAACAATATTCTGGGAAAAATCTACTTCAATATCCTCAAGATCTGCATCAAAATTCATAGGGATGAACCGCACAGAGACTGATTCTAAAGAATCGGGAGGGTTCACTGGGACATCCGTTACGAGCACATCAATGCATTTTGCAGTATCCGTCACTTGGAAATTAATAACGTTTCCCTCTTGGTAAAAAACAGTAGAGTTAGATTCCCTGGCTATCACTTCGGGCGGATCGTTACCCGGACAGTCGATCACCTTTACCTGGAAATCACGCCTCATCTCCCCGATCTTTTCACCATCCCTGAATTCTTCACATTTAACAGCAAAAACGAATAGTCCTGCTTGCCCTGGGGTTACAGTCAAGAGCCCGTCCCGGGTTATGGCCAAATCCGGGTTCCCATCCATGATATTGCTTAAGCCATACCCGTCGTTATCCCTCCAGATCACTTCCGGGTAAGGTCCGGGGCTCGGGAAAAGGGGTAACGCACGCCGGGTGTCTACTGTGCTGTAGGGAGTGACCATCGTGTACGCCAGGGAATCTCCATCGTCATCTACCCCACCAAAGTCAGCAAAGTAAAACCGCCCGCGACAGCCAAAATCGCGGAGAGGAGGAAAAAGCCTAGGGGTTGAATTCACAAAAGGCTCACCATCACGGGTTACGGGGGGAAATTCCAAATAGAATGTCTGCCCGGCCGAAGTACCGGACGCATCGGCCGGGTCATCGCTGAAAATATTGGTGATCGAATAATTGCGACAACACCTTTCCCACGAGACATAGTACCCTTCCGGGTCACTAAAATCAACTCCTGGTAAAGTAATGTTTGCGGAATAGATGATCTTAGAGGTAACGAGTTCATCGTCATCGGTACAAGCCACATTGCTGTACGGGACCAATTCATCTTCCACCAATGATAGCGTGATCACCCGCATTTGCGCATTGTCTGATTTCCTGTAGATGTAAACCGTTACTTGTGAGTCCTTGGCGCCGGGCTCGCCATTCAGCTCATCGAAATACAAGATCATATTGAGGCGATATCGAAAATCTTGTACGTGTAACAATTCAAACTCACCTCCCACAATATGCGATGCAAAAGCACTAAATTTGCCAGCCAGCAAGACTAAGAGAAGAAATACGTACCGCTTCATCACGTTTCAAATTAATAATTCCGTATCGTTTGAGACTGACTAGTGAATGCTGTTATAGAACATGAAGATAAAAAATAAAGTTTTAAAAGACATCAGGATTGAAGGAATAGCAGCCGAAGGAAAGTGTGTTGCGCGCCACGAAGGCCAAGTGATTTTTGCCGCCGGTGTAGCCCCGGGGGACCTGGTAGACCTTAGGATCACCCGGAAAAAGAAATCTTTCTTAGAAGCTGTCCCTTTAGAGATCAAGGAGATGTCATCCTTGCGCGAGACTCCTTTTTGCGATCATTTCGGGACCTGTGGGGGCTGTAAATGGCAACACATCAACTACGAGACTCAACTCCTGTATAAGCAGCAGCAAGTAGTCGATAATTTTGAGCGGATCGGAAAAATCAAGCTACCGTCCATCTCCCCTATTTTAGGTGCTGAAAAATCCCGGTACTACCGGAATAAGCTGGAATTTACATTTTCTAACAAACGTTGGCTTACCAAGGAAGAGATCGCCCACCCTGGCGAATTGGAGCGGAACGGCCTAGGTTTCCATATCCCGAAACGGTATGATAAAATCTTGGATATCGATCATTGTTACTTGCAGCAAGATCCTTCAAATGCCCTCCGCAAGGCGGTAAAAAAATATGCTCTTGAGCATAAGCTCAGCTTTTTCGACTTGATCACGCAAGAAGGTTTTTTAAGGAACCTCATCACCAGGAATACCAGCCAAGGGCAATGGATGGTGATCGTGCAGGTTACAAAACCAGGTGAAAAACTCAATGGGCTCCTGGAATACATCAAACAGCAATTTCCGGAAGTGAGCTCATTGAATTATGTCATCAACGCCAAGAAGAATGATACTTTCCATGATCTCCCGGTGGTCACTTATTATGGTAACCCGTACATAGAAGAGGTTATGAACTTCCCAAGTCAGCCAGGGAAGGTGACATTCCGAATAGGTCCCAAGTCTTTTTTCCAGACCAATGTTCACCAAGCTGAAGTGCTCTACAAAAAAACATGGGAAATGGCTGGCCTCAAAGGGGTAGAGCGGGTCTACGATCTTTATACCGGCACCGGCACAATTGCAAATTATGTAGCCAGGGATGCTTCAAAAGTGATCGGTATTGAATACATCCCCGATGCTATTGAAGATGCCAAAACAAATTCTGCCATCAACGGTATTGAAAATACATCATTTTATGCCTGCGATATGAAGGATCTATTGACCACTTCATTTCTTGAAAAGCATGGAAAACCCGATGTGATCATCACAGACCCCCCTAGGGCGGGCATGCATGCCGATGTCTGCAAAGTGATCCTGGATGCACGACCCAAAAAGATCGTATACGTCAGCTGCAATCCTGCTACCCAAGCGAGAGATGTCGAACTCATGAAAGATTATTATGATGTGGTGGCTGTCCAGCCTGTGGATATGTTTCCTCATACGCATCATGTGGAGTGCATCTGCTTGCTTGAATTAAGAAAGTAAATTGGAAATGAGATAGGAAATTTCCTATGAAAGTCGAAAGTTATAGCAAAAACAACGTTTTCGAGCTTTTTTATTTCCTATGCTTTCCTATCATTCCTCATCTATTCTCAACATTTTCCGAGATTTCCTACATGTTTTTGTCTGGGTTTTGTCTTCGGACAAGGAAGAGCAGACTTGTCCTACGGACAAAATTCCGAGTACATATAATATCATATATTGTAATAATATTATTTAAACAAATTTTATGGCATCTTTATATAAAGGGTAATTATTATGAGTGAATCAACAAAAACGGTAAGCTTTACACTTGGAAAACATGAAAGAAGTTTTATCTCGGATATGGTTGAAAATGGTCGCTTTGGTAATCGAACGGAAGTCGTAAGAGCTGGTTTACGCTTACTTGAGGATTATGAAAACAATCAAAAACTCCAAAGACTTCGGGTAGAAATTGCCAAAGGTGATGCCGATATTGAGACTGGTCGCTTGCAATCGTATGTTGAACCTTCAGATTTGCTCAAGGATGTTTTAGCAAAAAGCAAAACTCACAAATCATAAAATCTTTTCAGCTTATAATAACTGATACTGCAAGTGCTGATCTTGCTGGTATTTATGATCATATTGCTACTGATAATCCAGATGCAGCTTTGGCTTTTCTAGACGACTTAACACATAATATTTTTGAGTTAGCAAGATTAGGAATAACAGGATCATCCCGTGATTGGGTAAGTAAAGGATTACGAGGATTCCTCTATCGCGATAGATGTTTCTACTTTCGAATTATCGAGGATAAAATGATCTTGATTTGTGTTCTGCATGGAAAGCAAGATGTAGCTAGAAATAGTTTCCCACCGGGAAAGTAAGCCTTACAGATTTATACCAAGGTAACAAAAAAACCTATCAGCTTGAATAGCATTACTAAAAGTCGTTTAAACTGGGCACCATTGAAAATTCAAATGGCGTGTGGAGGGGAGACATCCAGGAACAGCGCGGCACATTTGAGGCCTGTGGGTAAGCAGGCCATAGGGGTTGGATAGCGCGTTTCGAGGGGAAAATGGGCTT
>JANQLQ010000252.1 GCA_028280565.1 Fulvivirga sp. | reverse complement strand
TCCTGGCGCCCTTTTCTTTTGTTTCGTTTTCTTTTGGGCGCGCAAAAGAAAATGAAAACTGGACTTAGAACCTCAAAATCCCGCGTATACTGCTCATTTAGAGGATCGCATTACCCGAAAATTTTAAAATTTAGCGCAACCTTCCAAAACTAAACTCTTTACTATCAAATCCAATTTTAAAGGACGCTCAAGACCTAAACCGGGTCGCAAACCGAGCAATTTGGCTCTCCTACCAGCTTCCCGTTTACATCCATATTAAACTGACAACATTCTCTAAATCTTTCCTTTAGCAGGTTTTTACCTCTCCTGGCCCTAGCCTTAACATTGGCTAAGCTTATTTTCAATTCTTCCGCAACTTGGGAAAACTTTTTACCTTCAAAATATACCAGGAAAATAACACTCTTATATTTCCCCGGAAGCTCGTTAACAAACCGGTCAAAACAACATAACCCCTCAAATTGTCCTCGACGGTCCCATACCCCGGGTTCCAAACCTGGGGATACCCTCGTCTTTTTTTGCTGGTGATAGAAATTTATTATTTCATTCCTGGCAATTTGAAAAACCCATGCCCTTTTCCTAGAAACTTGCCTGAGCGTATGAAGGTTGCGATGTATTTTCACAAAAGAGTTTTGAATGATTTCATTCGCCGCATCCCTGCACTTTACCCTTTTTAGGATAAAAAAGAAAACTTCAGGATAGTATTCATTCCAAATATCGGCAGTTTCTAATTTCATGGATTTAAACTAATTACTCTCCTCATCCTGGCAGCACGAACATTTTTTGCAATCACAACGATCACAAGGGCAACCCGGTTGAGTACAATTTACACAATTGCATTGAGTACATTCACAATGAATGCATTCGCAGCTTTCCTTTTCAGTATTCATTTCACAATTTTTTTATGTCCATCATGTAGACCATAAATAGTGAAAAAGGATACAATTTTTTTAGAGTTTTATTGAAAGCGGACCTCACTTGGTTTTAGGTCTCAACTATGTACAAACTACAATTGTAGAACAGGATGTGTAATCCGGAGGTTCTTAATTATGGGAAACAATCCTCAACAGGCCCTGGCCTGGCATAATCGATACTACATACCTTTGGCAGGCATTAAAAGAGCTTTCAAAAACTCGGTAAGTCAATCCTAAAAACAAAAAGCAGTCCCTTACTTTTTTGGGAAGTGACCGCTATAACTTCTCGATCATAACAAATAATTATTCCTTGAAGGAACAGGTAGATCGCTCTTTTGGTATCTGCTAGGCTTTACAATAAAGCCAAAAATTCGTATTTATCTTGTGAAAAAGTATAAGTATTTTAGGCCTGTAATAAAGTAGAAACTTGTATTTCAATACCAACAACAACTCCCGTTATGAAAAATATAGCTGCACTTTTAAAATGGTTTATACCCTGTATAGCCATCCTGCTACAGGGCTGCGAAAACAATGATTCCGATGAGGAAGTAACGGTAACTCCAAATGTCCTGAACTCATTCGGATTCACTCTAAACGGTGAATCATGGAGGCCCCATACAAATGACAACAATGAATGCATCCAAACGTTTAATTGCAGTTCGTGGGCGTTATCTGGAAATCCTGAAATCCCATTTTATACGATAAGGGCCTTTCGAGATCCAAACGGGAAAACAGGCGAAAATAGCGAAAACATTCTCAGGTTCCAGCTCAGGGATGTATCTGATACCAGGTCCTACACTATTTCCGGGTCGTATAAAGAGGATTTTTCTTCGTATGTCCTTTTCATTATTAATAAATCAGACGGCACTTCCACTAGGTATATAAATGCAATGGATCAAGATGCGTTCTTCGCACGGGTCGATGATTTTATACCCATTGAAGGCTTCAGTCGCCAAGGTATCAAGGGCTCCTTTTTTGGAACGCTCTATAATGAAGAGGACGCATCAGACTCCCTGGCCATCGAAAAAGGCACCTTTACATTTGAAAAAATCAATTGGTCAAATTATGATCAGTGCCCACACTAAAGATAAGGTGGATTAACATGAGATGCTACAAAAACCGTTGGCACCCGAACCATGAGATACGGCTAGGATGAACCTGTTGGTCTTAATCCATGTGTATCAGCTTGGCCTATTCTTATCTACCATCCTTTTGCAACCCTTGGAAGAGTAAGTAAAAAAATACCTAAACGTAACTCCGGGTAAGAAGTAAGTAAACTCTTTAAGCTACCAGCTATGGGCCCTTCCCCAAGCGACTGAGCAAAACGACAGGGCAAGTGACTCAGCGACATGAAAATTGAGAATACCCCCTACCCTTCTTTTTTCGTCATAGCCAACTGCGGTTCCAGCTTCGGTTTAACTTTGGGAAGAGATCTTGCCACCTTACCTTCTTGTTTTACCGTAGCCGAATGTTCATCTATAGGCCTATCCGATTTTTTTGGTACTTTAAGAACCCAAATCGCCGTGTATATTGAAATAAGTCCCGCCACCATCCAGGATACGTCTACATAAGCCACCCAGGGGAATGTATACCAGGTCTCCCAAAACCAATCCCCAGTAATAAATCCATTGGCCAGCGGGACACCCAACGATAAAACTCCTCCTGTAAGCAAGTAATTTTTATTTTGCCGTGCATAGCTATTCCAAAACAGCCCGATAAGGGTAAGTAACAACCAACTCGAAAAAAATATGGTATTCACCCAACTGACCCGGTCTTCCAAAGCCATCGGCACAAGTTTGTTTGCAATAAAAATGATCGCAAAAGCCGGGAACATACTTAGGCTGATGGCCAGGTAAGATTTCGTCACCCGATGATGGAACAGTCGCTGCTTGAAGGTATATTGATCATTATCACGGGCGGTACGCCATATAAGTACCCCGCTGATGATCATGAAGCAGGTGATCATCGCCAATATAAAATAAATGATCTTGACCAATGTCCCTCCAAATTCGGCAAAATGTAACTTAGTGATCATGTCTATTACAGACTGGCTATAGGGTTTATTGAGAGGGGACACACTTACTTCGTCCAGTACAATCCCATCCGCCATATACATGGTAATGCTACCACTGGAAAGGATGCCCTCTTCATCATCGATCCGCCAAGTTACCAGGGCATCTGATCTTCCATAATTCCTCAAAACCGCACGGCTGATGTGGAAGCCAGGATATTGGCGCTGTACTTTATCCTTAAGTTCCGTAAGGCTTTTATTTTGAGCTAAGGGAGCGTCATGGTCAAGTTCTATGGTATTTTCGGGGGTCACTTTGTTAAACACTTTAGAAGAATCCCCATTGTAAAGAAGAAGTACGCTAGGCAACAAGATAAGGGTAAGCAGCCCAAAAAACGCCCCTGTTACCGCGTACATCACTTGGAAAGGAAGCCCGATGACCCCCAGTACCGTGTGGGCATTAGTCCATATGGTTTTCCATTTCCCTTCCGTGATAAACGCATAAAACTTGGTGAATAGATTTCTCCAATGGATCAGGACGCCCGTTATGGATGCAAAGAGAAAAAACAAAGCTACAAACCCGGAGAGATAAAGCCCGATAACCGGGATCTGCCGGAAATAGTGCAAATAGTAGATGGTATCTCCTACTGTTGTCATGGGCTCCTGCATATCCTGGACACGGTAAGTGCCGGGTGCCACATAAGCTGCCATGCGCTGCACCGTCGTGTCGGTATCATGGAAAGCTCCATACACCTTTAAGAAAGGGCTATTCTCATCCGGGAAGAGCACATTTGTAGTCGCATGCCAATCCAAACGATAGATACTATCTACCTTATCCAGCGCCCTCTCGATGTCCATACCCGGGTCCACCGCTCGCCGTGCCTCCACATTCTCCCAAGGCACAATCTCATGCCTGAAAAGAGCAAAAGCACCTGCATAAAATATTACAAAAAGTGCAAAGCTTATTACTATGCCCGTTACCGTATGTGTATGAAATAGCACATTGTATGCCCGGTTACCCAATCCTTTCAGTTTCATAAGACTTTTTACTTTTTAGAAAAAACAATAGTTAATCCAGGGCTAACCATGATGTTAAGGACGTTGACTTTGAGATTTTCGAATATTCCCGGTAGCATACTCACAGGGTACTTTTATACCAAGAAGATCACCAAACAAATACCACTTAACAGCGCATAGATCCCCCATACGTGCCATGCTTTCCTAATAAAGAAAGCCAAGACCATAAACCCTACCCACATCAAAAAAGAAGAGTACGCTGTGGTCATAATTACGGGGGTTTCATCTGTGACTACTTTTGCCGTAACCACATGGATCAACATAGTTAAGATATAACTACCTATTATAGAGGCTGTTACCTTTGAAACACGCTTCCAAGTACTTGATAGATATTTCTGTTTCGCAGGCATATCAAAAGACATCTAGAAGTAATAAAAACACACATAAAACGCCCCAGGCATACAGCCATTTCAAACTGAGCTTTACTGTTAAAATAATAGCAGATAAGATAGTCATGAGAGCAGTAAGCCATATAACAAATGCCGTAACCACATCAAAATCAAAGCGAAACATCCAAAGAGACACAGCGAGTAGAATTGTTGCACCGATATTGATGGTCACACGCTTCGACCTAAGCACTTTTACATACTCTTCGCCAAGTGGAAAATACTTGGAGGACAGGTAAAACAAAAAGCAAGATAGGATGAGTACAGAAAGTGCCATTTCGAACTTTAGTTATTGTTGGCCAAATTAAAAATGCCTTGGATATCAACGCTCCCGGTCACATCAAAGGCTTTGGAAGCTTCACCCGTAGAAGGATTCCAGCGGTAGACAGCATCCCCGGATTCCCGGTTAATACTGATGTAGATCTCACCATTGAACCTGAACGTTGAAGCGAAACCGAAAACACCCGAAGAGGGGATTCCTTCGATAGGAGTAACCGTTAGGGCTTCCAGGTCAAGTTCACACCATCGCGCAGACTCTGCACGGGACAGGATGCCAAATATTTGCTGCCTTTGCTCTAAGGAGAGGTTATCAACACCGCCGGCGGCAATTAAAACATCTATAGCTTCCTGTGGGGTAGTTGCATTTACCTTGGCAATGGCTTGTTTCCCACTCACTATGCTGAATGAATTAAACGCAGGAAGAAAAGCATTCTGCGGATTGAGTACAACGGCTGGCTCAAAAACATAGTTAGGATCTATTTCATTGCTACCCGCAGGGATCTTATTGACACGAGCGGCAATCCCTACACCGTCAAAATTGCCGATGTCTTCGATGTACAAATTACCCTCGTCATCCAGCAAGTTTTGACCGAAATTGTTACTTGTATTGATCGTATTTATCCCATTACCCTCCCGTTGGGTATCCCCTACAAACGTGTTGGTCGACAGGTCGGCCTGGTGAATAATAAAAGAAGGAAAGGCTTCTACGACACCTAGGGGACCCCTTATGAAAGAGAATACATCATCTCCCCTGAAGATAAAACGTTGATAGCGCTGGGCAATGTCGCCGGGTACAAATCCGTCGGTCATATCAATGGTGGTGGTAACCTGGAAAGTAGTAGGATTAAAAACAGTAATTTGGTCAGGCGTGGCTAAATCCTGGAAAACACCTACCTGTGCATCCCGCACATCAATCCTAAAAGAGCTGGATTCACTGGCAGAGAGGATTCCCCGCTCTTCTAACTCACCGTTCTCATTGACTACATATTTAGAAAAACCAGCGGTATTTTCCCCCGGTCTAGCCAAAAACAGGGCATGATCATAAACACTATTCGGGAAAAAGCCGGGAAAATCAAGCCCATCGGATAAGTCAATGGATCCTACAGGTAATTCTTCCGCGTACTTTACCGAAGCCGAGCCCGATCCTGTGGTCCCAACGAAGACAAACCCCGAGGTTTTAATGCCAGACGGGGAAGGATCGTTCATATCATTATCATCATCAGAACAGGCACTAATGAATAGTACTAAGAGTAGCAGGCTGAGGTGCATAACGCAATTCAGTGTTTTCTTCCTACCACTAGAGCTCGATGCCGCTAAGTTTTGCATCGTGCCTGGCTGGCTGCTTATCCAGAGAAAGGCAGCCATATTTTTGATCATTTTGCCAGGTGTTGAAATTCGTTGCTTCCAAGAGGGTTTTACCTGTGTTAACATGGTTTTGTATTTAAAGAGAGTAATTAATTTTAAATTGATAGTTAATGCCCGGGCGTGGGACCCTGAAGTTATCGAAGACCTCAGTATTAAAAACATTTTGCAAATTGAAGGATAAGTCCATCCCTTTTTCCAATCGATAGATAAGGCCGGCATTGTGTACGTTTTGTGCCGGGATAATAAAGGCAGGGTTGGCGCCATCCAGGTCCTGCACTTCGTTGATACTGAACCGGTCTATGAAAAAGTAATTCCAGGAGATCTCAAGCGAATTATACGACCCAAATATGCTTTCAAAAGTATATCTTGCTCCCAGGTTGTAAAACAATGTAGGTACGTTAGGCTCTTGATTGCCACTGGCCACCAGCTCACTGCTTTGATAGGTAAAATTCCCTGAAAGATTGAGTTTCCTAACAGGACTAAAGCGAGAGGCCACCTCAACGCCCATCCCATCGACTTCCGCCTCATTGATGAACCTGATATTTTCCGGTCCAAAGGGAGTGGGGCGGACCAGGTCTTGCTGGTCCCTGGCAAAGGCATCCACCCGGATAAAGAGCTCCCTGGCATCCGTTAAAAACGTACTGTAGTTCACCCCTAAGTTGTAGTTCCTGCTTTTTTCCGGCCTGAGTTCGTAGTTGGGTAAAATGGCTCCAAAATCTCCAAATATTTCCATTTCGGTAGGAATGCGTACCGCTTGCTCGAAACTCGAGCGAACAAAAAGAGCTGGGGTTATCTCGTATTTAATGGCAAGGCCGTACCCATGATCAGTGGCCCGGACCTCCCTTACCGGGAGCCTTGTGGCAGTCGTTTGAAGGATATCAATAGACTCGGCGTTGTAATAATAGTTTTTGTAGAATACCACGGGAGTAAGCTTCTTCTTTAAAAAAGTACCGGTTAGTTCAGCTCCCAGGATATTTCGGTTCAGTGTCGATGGAATGGTATTGGGGTCTATTTCCTCTTCATCAACAGTAATGCGAGACCCTACGGGATCCTCTCCTTGGATCCTGCTGTACCTGTAAAATTCAGAAACCGATAAGCCGAGTTGTTCATTGATCTTATAATTCAGCACTAATCTATGGGCAGTACCCAGGTCGTCACCTTCTCTCCGTGTAGGTATGGAAAATAGCTCGGACCCTCGCTGGTTTCCCGTTTGGAGACGCTCGCCACGCCAATTGTATCTAAAACGAGTGCTGTCTTGCACCTCATTTTGGGATAAAGAAAGCACCCCGTAGTAGCGAAGATCAAGTTTCTCTTTAAAAAGCCGTTTCCTGTAATCGAGGCGTTGAGCAAACGTACCGATTTGAAATTCAGCTTCACCCACCGCCGTATTGAAGATAAATGCCCCGTGTTGGACCTGGTCATCGCGGTGTGCATAAGAAGTTGCAAAATCCAATTGGTCTGCCCACGACACGTTTTTCAATTTCACGGCAGCCTCGATGTAACCCGAAATATGCCGGTCGTGAAAGCGCTCCACATCAATGATTTCTTCCGGGCCGGCTACCACGCTGCCATTGGGCAAGGTCTGCTCGGTAACACTTCGGGTGTTACGCATTTTATAGTTGTTATCTGAATAGTTGAAGTAAGAAAGCGTCGAAATAGAAAGCTTATCCGATAGGTTTTTATTGGCCCCGAGGGCGAAACGATGTGTATTGAAAGACCCAAAGGTGTAAGAGGTACGCAGATAATCAAAGTCCTTTTTCGCGGGGACCAGGTTAATGCCACCTCCTAAGGCATCCGTACCGATGGCGATAGGCATTACTCCTTTGTAAACATCTACGCGGTCAAGCGCATCGATAGGAATAGTATTTAGTTGCAATCCTCCACCAAATACATCAATAGGAATACCATCAAAATAAATTCGGACAGCCTCTCCTGAAAGCCCGTTAAGATTAATGTTAACATTACTTCCCAAACCTCCGCTTTGCCTTACGACCACCCCGGTACTTGTCTTCAATAATTCTTCGGCGCCTAACGCTTGCGCTAGGACGGGCTTGGTATCTAACGAATTGATCGTCATGGGTTGCTCACTTAGCTCGGTCGATTCAGTCTTTCCTACGATCAAGATCTCATCTAACTCGGAAATAGCTTCCTTTAACTGGAAGTCTATGCTAAGGCGACCGGGTTTCTCCAGGGTGATATCTTTTTTGACCGTTTTCAAACCTATGAAAGAGGCCACCATCGTGTAAGAACCTGCTGGTATTGATCCCAACCTGTAGAAGCCGTCTGTGCCCGTTACTGATCCTATGGCAGTACCTTCGATTTTAACAGTAGCCCCAATAAGTGGCTCTCCTAAATCATCCGTAATGTAACCGGTGACCTGTGACTGCGCCGTACTGCTAAAAACAAAGGCCAAGATCAGCGATCCTGTCAATAAAATCCTTGCCATTATTTAGACTAATTCTAAAAAAATACAAATGTCATCATCCAAGGCTGACATTTCAATAGCCACAATTAGTGATTTATTTATCACTACAAGTAGTGATAAAAATATAGGCTTACAGCGATTATATTTGCAACAACCTGTAATAAGTCTAAATAAAGATAACTTCTATTAAAAGGTGTATTTCCCGTTCCCTCGTGACACAAAAAACGAGAGTAAGTACGGGGATAACGTTGGCAATAGTTGCTAAAAAATGAAGCTGGATCGTAAGATTTTTTTCCGTATCCATAGCTGGATAGGGATCAAGTTAAGCATACTCTTTTTTATCGTATGCTTTTCTGGCACAATGGCTACACTAAGCCATGAGTTGGATTGGTTATTCATCCCGGAGACCCGGGCCTCTTACCAAGAAACAACGGCAGAAAAAAACACCATTGTTGATAACATTAGGCGTAAGTTTCCCACCGGCAAGATCATCTATTGGGCCGCGACGGCCGAGTCTTACTTATGCGATATAGTTTATGTAAACATCGACGAGCAGCTTTTCTATGTATTTGCAAACCCTTACACCGGCGAGATACAAGGTAAATCCACACTCACTTTCCAGCGTTTTTTTCGTGATCTCCATTACTATTTATTCATTCCTTTCCAGGTAGGCCATTTTACCGTGTTGATCTTTGGATTTATGTTGTTCGTCTCAACGGTAACAGCACTATTCTTCTACAAAAAATGGTACAGGAAGCTTTTTGAGCTCAGCATTGGCAAGGGTCGTGTCGTTTTCTTTAGGAGCTTGCATCGCTTGGTCGGGGTATGGTCCATTCCATTTACCATCTTGTTCTCCATCACCGGGATATGGTATTTTATCGAAAGGACCAACATCGGGAATGTTTCACGAATAGCCAATACACGCACGCCTAAAATAGAAGAGCTGACCATGGACTCGGTTTCCTTTACTCGTTTATCTTATACTATTGATTATAACAAGGCCGTGCGGGCTGCCAAAAATGAGATCCAAGGTCTTGTGATCAAAGACATTTTACCTCCCTCCAATACAACAAGCCCCATCTATTTGACCGGTATTAGTGATGTCCCCTTGGTAAGGAACAGGGCCAACAGGGTATTTGTACACCCGGTGACTTACGATGTAGTGACAACACAAAGGGCGGAGGATATTAACACCGTTACCTGGTTAAACGATATTGTAGATCCATTACATTTCGGGTATTGGGGAGGTCTAATTACCAAGATCATTTGGTTTTTAGGTGGGCTGGGTATTTCGGCCTTAGTGCTTACTGGAATATGGATCAGCCTGGAAAGGAAGGTTAAGAATAAGAAAAAGGCAAAAGCACAGAAAATGGGGATATGGAGGTATGTTAATTGGCTATTTGCCGCTTTGATGCTTGGGTTTATGTATTACATTCTTCTTACACGTTACAATGCTTCAATGACAGCGATGGCCACGATCACCCTAGGGTGGATCATGTTATCGGCGCTATCGTGGTATTTGTTTGTCTATAAAATTCCTGGACAAAGCTCCAAATAATCTTATGGTGAGCAGATGTCCCTTTGCCTTTTAATCTTGACCCGTTGGTTAAGGGGGCTTGAAAAGAGCATCATTAAAAATGCAAGAGGCGCATGGAGGGAAGACATCCAGGAACCGTGTGGCCCATTTAAGGCTTGTGGGTAAGCGGCCTGTAAGGGCTGGGCAATGCCTTTAGCGGGGAAAATGGGCTGGGTTGCTGGCACCCTTTTCTTTTGTTTGTTTTCTTTCCCCGAAGGGATGCCTATGGCATGGGCGAGCAAAAGAAAGACAGGTACTAAAAAAATGGGTAAAAAAGAAGGCACTCTCTACGAGTACCTCCTTTCCTATTCAACCATCAATCAACGATCACTATTGTAATTATCCAATCCCTGGAATTTCCTAGGGGTTCGATATCAGCACGTGACAACTGCCGGATACAAACCCCAATTCAATTACTGCTGGAATAACGAAAGGATCTCATCTTCTGACAATACATAATCGAAGATCATTGTATTCGCTATCTTACCTTCGTACCATAAGCTATAAGCTCCCGTACCGTCTTGCGCCAGCCGGATGGAGTTGGCCACTGTCATATCAGCAAGGGCTGTCATATCTACAGACCCTAATGTAATACCATCCTGGAAAATGGTAGCTGAACCATCACGGTCGAATGTAGCCCCGATCAAATGCCATACTCCATCGTTTATATCATTCCCATTGGCGTCTATCCTGGCACCTCCATTCCCTGCATTCAACTTCCAGTTACTTCCAATTTGAGATAAAATGAACCCGGGATTGCCGCCACTGCCCCAATCCTTGTCAGCAATGATTGAAGGATCGCTGTTGGAAGAAGTTGTGTTTACCCACAGTGCAATAGAATAGTCTCCCGTAAACCTGAAGTCCAGTTCACCGCCATCGTTGGCAACCGCCTGGTTGGAACCGTCGAACGTAAGTACATTGCGTCCTTCTTCCACGGTGGTGGTCACGGTTGGGTCCAATGTTAACGGGATATTGAAGATGTCACCGGTACTACTCCTGGATTGCATACCCGTCTTTTTACGTGCTGCCATAGCTGCCTCATCGGCGGTCAAAGCGCGATCATAGAGGTATACCTCCCCGACGGATCCATTAAAAAATTTGCTGTAAGCACCCGTTCCATCCTGCCCGATCCGCATGGGAAAGCCGCTGTTCATTTCACCTATACCGGCCATACTGGTGCTTCCTACGGCTATCCCGTCTTGGTAAATGGTGGCATCACCGTCACGGTCAAAGGTGGACATGATAAAATGCCAATCGCCGTCATTAATATCATTCCCATTAATATCAACCCGGTTAGTGCCATCACCGGCGTTCAGTTTCCAGTTACTTCCAATATAAGCCATTACAAATCCCGGGTTACTCCCGCTTCCCCAGTCCTTATCTCCAATGATGGAAGGGTCGCTATCACCCGATGTAGTCTTCACCCAAAGTCCTACCGAAAAATCACCGTTTCTTCGGAAAGTAAGCCCAGGCACTTCAACAATTTCAACCTGCGAGGATGCCCCATCGAGTACCATTTCAGTGCCCACATCAAAATTATCCACACGATCGGACAGGTTTTCAATGGTCTGTAAACCGGTAGCCCCGTCCGTACTGGAAAATAAAAAGGACTGGAAGTCAATTTCAGCGCCAGGGGGCGGAGGCGGTAAGACTCGCCTTAATGAGTATGCCCTGGTATATTGGATAACACCTTCGGGGCTATTAAAGTACGCCCGGTACCTGAATACCGTGATATCCCCCGGGTCATTCAAGTTTACAGCGGCCAACGAACTTGTAAAGTTTGGTGTGATAAACTGGTTTTCGCCAAAAGACGAAAGCCCAGTGTACGTTTCAAGGGTATCCGAATTTACGTTCAATAATTCCACCCTGGTAGGTTGAGAAGACGTAACCAAGGCCATACTAATGCTTTGGCCGTCAGTAAATTCCATTACTTCTCTCGGGTTAAAATCAATGCTATCCAATTCAACCGGGGTAAAGGCGACGCCAGTTCCCGGGTTAGGATGAAATACGAAGACTTCATCTATTTCGATCTCCGACCGCAGTTGGGGCAATTCATCGTCATCCTGGCAGCCAGTCGCCAAGAGAAGTAATGAAAGAAGGCTTACTAGTATCTTTTTCATTTCGTTGTCTTTAATGGATTAATTTCCCCAGCCCGGGTTCTGTGCCAGGTTAGGGTTCAATGTGATCTCCTCCACTGGGATACTAAAAAAGTAATGTTTGTTAGGGTCAAACACTTTTCCCCCAGGCAATTGCCTCGAGTACACATCTATGTAACCCCCCGGGTCCAGGTCAAACAAATTACCCGGGACTGCGCTATCTCCCGAATAAAGTGGCGTACCACTGGGATCGGTAAGGTCTTTGACGGCATCCCAACGTACCCCCAGGGTTTGTTTTGTGAGCATCCTGCCTGCTCTCCATCTCATAAGGTCATCATAGCGGAAACCCTCAGCGGCCAGCTCCACCCTGCGTTCTCTCCTGATCTCTTCGATCAAAACAGGAACATCAGTATCGAGGTAACCTGCACTGGCTACCATATCGCTGCCAGGGTCCCTGACAAGATCAGCGACTGTCATGGGAGCCATACCTACTCGTTCTCTCAACCTATTGATGGACAGGTCAATCACGGACTGGTCTGCCCTACCCAATTCTGCCATAGCTTCTGCATAGACCAGCAGCACTTCCGCATACCGGATCAAAGGGAGATCTGTTTCCGCTTCGTCGATCTTTCTCACCTCCACCGGGTCATAATATTTAATGATGTGATACCCCGTGGTAGTGGCGCTGGAAAAACCGGCCGCCCAAGGCAGCCGGGGTTCTGTTTCATCTCCATCTCGTTCTGCAAAGAAATTTTGCGAAAGGGGTAAAATCGTCTGTGCCATACGCGGATCCCTGTTCGAAAATTCATCGGGCAGACTATTGTCTCCTTGATAAAGTGGACTTAATCCAATCGGCAACCCATCCGTACAGAGGTAGTCATTGACCATGTCCTTGGTCATGCCGTTCTGTATACTTTCCACCATAAATCGAATGAAGTTATGACCGATATTAACACCATCGTAGACCCGGGCCAAGATGACCTCGGGATTCCCTGCCAAGCTGATCTCGCTGAACAGGTCGTTGTAATCCTGTGCGGGGTCACCGGTCGAATAAAGCTCAAAACCTCCTTCATCCATAATTTGCTTTGCCGCACTTGCAGCTTCTTCCAAGAAAAGCTGGTCATCACCGAGGTTATGGTATTTTCTGAAAGTCCCCTCATGCAAACAGATCCTGGCTTTTAACGCGAGGGCAGCCCATTTGGTCAACCGGCCTTCCGGGGCCGTGGGAGGTATTAGTTCAGAAGCCCGGGTAAGGTCTTCCAGTACCTGCTCCATCACCACCTTTCTTGGTACCCGCTCTCCAAAAAGCTCTTCTGTATCCTGGTTAGTCAGTACCCTGGTCGTAAAAGGTATATCTCCCCATCTTTTGATCCGGCTGAAAACCCAGTTGGCCCGAAAAGCCAATACTTCGCCTTGGTACCTGTCCTTTACCGATTGGTCCAAGCCAGGATTACGATCAAAGTTCTCCAGGAAGAAATTACAATCTCTCAGGAAACTCCAGTTCCAGCTCCCATTATCAATGGTATGGAGGCCGGCTGCTACCGTATTGAAAGTTTCCGGCGCCTGGTTATCACTCTGATCGTCCACTGTCCAAACAATCCCGTTACCCAGTGAAGGGTAAAGTTTGTTTACAAAAGCCCTGATGTCAGCTTCACTGTTCCAGAAGGTTTCATTAGTGAGCTCGTCCAGCGGGAATCTTTCCAAAAAGTCATCGTTACAGCCTGCCGTCATCAGCGTGATGAACATACCCAGGCCTGCGTATTTTAGAAATTTTTTCATTCTTGGTTAAAATTTAAGTCTTAGGCCAGCGGAATAAATTCTTCTGAAAGGCTCCGTAAACCCCGAGCCATTCCCCTGTGGATCAAAATCCCCGAGTATGTCGTGGACTTCAAACAGGTTACGACCGCTCAAAGTAATAGTAGCCTCGTTAACGATAGGAATTTTACTCAACAGCTCATTTGAGAAGCTATAACTGATGCTCAAGCTGGTGAGCCTGAAATAGGCGAAGTTTTGTAAATACCTGGTCTGTGTTTGATAATTACGCCTTACATCCGCTTCAAACTGCGGGAAGAAGGCATTTGGATTTTCCGGTGTCCACGAATTGTTAAGCTGCCATTGCTGGACATTGTCCCATCGGCTGTAATAAGGGAAATACAAGGAATTAGCCGTAAAGAGGTTTCTCTTCATCACCCCTTGTCCAAATGCCTCGAACCTAAAGTTCTTATAGTCTACATGGACGTTGACACCATAAATATATCGTGCCCGGTTGTTCCCTATGACCCTCCTATCACCGGGATCATCCACCGTATTGGCCCCCTGGTCTATTCTTCCGTCCCCGTTAAGGTCCCGGTATTTAATGTCCCCGGGCTTCCAAATACCATTAATGGCAGATTGGTCGTGCGAACCCCCGGCTAGCGCCTCCTGCGCTTCATCTTCACTTTGGAAAAACCCTTCGGTCTCATATCCCCAGATCTCGCCGAGCTCTTGCCCTACATAGAAATCAGAGATCAGTTGGTTAGGGTTGTTGTCATATTTGGTGATAAAAGCGCGGCTATCACTCAAATTGAAGCGAATACCGTAGCGCATTTTATTGCCGATCCTATCATTCCAGGCAATGGTGGTTTCAAAGCCTTCCGTTTCAAGGTCTGCCGCGTTCGTTTCCGGCGCATCCGTGCCCAAGAAACCCGGCAGCCTCGCGCCATCTACCCTCATATCTTTCGTTAACCTTCTGAACAGGTCGAGCGACATTGACAACCGGTTACCAAGCAGGGCAACATCTAGCCCAATATTCGTCGTTTCCACATTTTCCCAGGTGATAGACGGATCGACCAGATCCGGGGTACTCACTGCTACAGCTTCCGTACCTCCTAATAAAACCCCCGGTTCAAAGGTGTCCATAGTGGCGATGTAGGCATACGTGCTGGCCCCGCTTTGGTTGCCGATGCTACCATAAGAAGCTCGTAGCTTGAGATCATTCAACCAACCGGAGCTGAAGTCCATAAACGATTCTTCACTGATCCTCCATGCGCCGGAGGCCGAAGCAAAGAGGCCAAAACGCGAATCTTCGGCAAACCTAGAAGTACCATCATACCTTCCATTGAACTGGAACAGGTACTTATTTTTGTAATCGTAAGAAGCTCTTAAAAAGCCGCCCCTGATCGCCCAGTGGCTTTCGGACTGTCCTAACGACACATCTTCCGGCTCCCCCAGCGTGAGATTCAAAGAGGGTACCGATTCGGAAATGACACCCCTTCGCTGAACGAAATAAAACAGGTCGTTAAAGCTTTGCTGGTTGAAGCCCGCCACCAGGTTCACAAAATGGTCTCCGAATGTATTGCTGTAATCACCAAAAACATCGACGATAAATTCCTGGGTCCGTGACGTTCTCTCGCGGATATGTGAATTATTGGCCCGCGCATTCCACAGGGCATCCACAGGAAAATTGAATGCAAAGTTATCTGCAAACGTTATTTGGTATTTACTTTCCGTATTTAGACCGACGACATTCCTGTAACTCAAATTACCCACTACCTTAAAATTCTCATTCACATCGACGGTAGTATTCAGGTTTAAAGTAAGGTCATCGTCCTGGAAATCATCCCCGGCACCGGACTCCAGGTACCCTGGCACATGTTGCAGGGGAAATCCATTCGTTGGGTTGATCAGCGGAAAGTAAGTTCTCTGGGAGTAATTCTGATCCCAATAGTTGAGATACTGGAAGGGCCGTTCGAAATCCCTTCTTATGTAAGCGGTTCTCACACCTACGTTCAACCAATCATTGATCTGCGTCTCGGTATTCAGGCGGAAGTTATAAATATCCAGTTTGTCGTTATTGACCCGGTAGACGCCTTCATCCGAGATGTAACCTAACGACGCGTATATCGAGCTGTTTTCGGAACCTGCGGATACGCTCAAATCAAATTTTTGCTGCAGCAAATTTCTTTTATAGGTTTCATCCATAAAATCAACCGTACCATAATACCGCACCGTACCACCTATGATATTTCCATTGGCATCGTAAACGGGGTTGTCTATTTCATACAATGGATTATTGGCCGGGTCTTCTTTGTATAGCCTGGCAGCTTCGACGACCTCCGGGGAAAAGAAGGTAGAATTGTCACGAGCCAATTGTGCCTGGTTCCTGGTGACCATGTGGGTATGAGTATCCACCCATTCCGGGAATAAGGTTTGCCTGGAAATCCTGGTGTTCGAATTGAAAGTAACTTCCAATGCATTGGCTTTGCCTTTCTTTGTGGTGACCAGGATCACGCCAAAGGAAGCCCTACCCCCGTATATGGCGGCTGCGGCTGCATCCTTTAACACCGTAAAGCTTTCGATATCTTCAGGGTTCATGCGGATCAACACATCGGGATCCACGGGGATATTATCCACTAAAATCAGTGGATTGCCCGACCCACTAATCGTAGTGACCCCGCGGATGTTAAAACTGGCCGAGGGGTTGGTCCCGGCAGATGGTGAAACGTTCAATCCTGCCACCCTGCCCTCAAGAGCCTCGATACTGTTGGATATACCACGGTTTTCAATTACGTCTGCCGCCGTTACTGCGTCTATGGAGCCCGAAAGGTCTTTACGGGCCTGGCTACCGTAGCCGATCACCACAATCTCTTCTAGTTGGGCTGCATCGGGCACCATTTGAATAGTGACAAATGAAAAGCCCCTAACCGTAACTTCCTGCGACTGGTAACCCAGGAATGAAATGACGATCACATCCTCTAAAGAAACTTCCAAGGTAAAATTGCCATCGACGTCGGTAACGGTACCTGCGGATGTTCCCTTGATAACAATGGTAGCCCCCGGTAGCGGGTTATTCTCATCATCAACCACCTTACCGGTAAGTTTTTCATAATCATGTACAGGCGGGTCTCCGGGGTGACCTGGGCCGGCTTTTAAGGCTTTCGGGATCACTAATGAGAATACCACCAAAATCAATCCAAGTAATTTTGTTTTCATAACAGTGGAAATAAGTTAGACTTAGAATTCATTTATCGAGGTTATTATTTAGTTACACAGTACTGATCTGTATGGACTCTTTCATGCTTCAGACCATCTTCGCTGGGAGCTACCGGGGCCGGGTAAAAATTCCTGTGACCAAGTTCTAATTTTACTATTTGTAAAATATTATTTACCGTTTAACGAATTGTTAAGTAATCAAATTTTCAATTTGAATCAGGTAACATACGATATGCAAATCGCTCATTTTAAAACAATTGAAATGATTTTAGCCTAGATTTTGAAAGAAACCACGGGCTCAATATTTTTATACACCCCTTTAGTATAAATTATTATAAATAATGATAATTTTACTTATATGAAAATTATAGCATCATGGAGAGCGAGATCAAAAAATACAATTTAGCAGGGAAGGCGAAGGTATTCCTGGAGTTAATCAACCTTCATAAAGGAAATGGTTTAAGGATGAAGGACATCGCTTCATCCCTTGATATTAACCCATCCGTTTTGTCCAGCCTGAGCCGGACAGTTTTACCCTGCCTGCTGGAATTATGCAGTAAAGGGGAGTTTGAAGAAACCTACGCAGACCAAGCGTTTGATATGGTAAACAACCTTTCGAAGGCCAAAATACTGGCGAAAATGGATGATTACATCGACCGGTTAAAAAGCCTAGATCCAAAGGAAAATTACGTTCGCAATGATGTATTCAAAGCATTTAGGGATGTTATTGGCGAATCCTATGGTTACCTGGAGGAGCATTTGATGGGTTTGTACCGGTGTTACACCTTGTCGTCTGTTGACTTCAGGATAAAAGAAGAACCGCTCCTCATCGCCCCGGATACCGCGAATAGGATCGTACAGGTCCATAAAGGAAACAAACATTCCGTTTTTCCGCTAAAAGGAATTGTTTTCCTAAACGGCAGCCACACGGTAAACATGCACCTGCATGACGCAGACGACTCTTTCCAGGAATCAGCAATGATCCAATTGATCCAGCCTTTTGTGCGTAACCCGAAAATACTCAGGGGCATATATCTTACCTTGAGCTACTCAAGACATCCCATAGCCCGGCGCATTGTGCTCTACAGAACCAGCACAGATTGCACCCTTTCGGCCTTTGAAGAAGTGGAAACCACCTATCATGATAAGGAGGAGCCAGGGGGAGTCATGAAAGAGATCCATGACTATCTTCATGACCCAAAGGGCGTCATAGAATGTCTACCTGTTTTACGCCCGTCGTTTGATGAAACTGACCTTATTGCAGAATCAAAAATGCTGGAGATATCTTAACCTTTTTCCACTGCTAAATATGGGTTCAATGCTGTTTTAAGGCCAGCGCTCATCCCTAAAGCCTTTAAAGGGGAACCAACCATGTGGTGGATTGCGCCTTTAGACGTAAGAAGTGCGATGAGTACGCTTAACCAAATGGCATTGAATATGGGTTTTTCAATCGAAAGCTTTGGCAACATCATCCAGTGACACCCCCAGGACCTGCTGGGCTATTCGGTCAAGCGCTTGTGTATCACCTTCAAAATGGAACGTATACTGAATATGCTCGATGGATTCCCCCGGGGCCAGTGCCACGGCAGGGGAAGAGGTCTCCAGCTCATAAAACGGCCCTAGTGGCTCCTCGCCCGGCGCCGGGGGGCCATCATTGTAGGAGTTGATCACATCCCCGGCGTAGGGGTCCTGCTGGATCTTCCACTGGGAGTTTACATAATCCGTTACATCAACCGGTTTGTTGTACTTCAGTATAGTGAGTATATTATTATCTTCATCATAGCTACCGATTACATCTTTGGACCGCAGGGGAGAAAGACCGATCTTCGACCGGTACTGCCCATCCCCTTTGAAATAGATTACCCCATCCGTCACCTCCAGGCGATCCCCGGGTACTTTTCCAAAATAATCATCATTGACAATTGGACCGAGCTCCTGCTGGTCACCGGCGATGAAAGGGATGACCACGGTCACTCCCGGTGACGGGTTAAACATCCCCAACATCCATATGGATAAGAGCCCTGTCTCCTTTTCCCATGGGACATTGCCTGCATTTTTAAGCGTGTTTACACTCTGGTAAGCAACCGGCTTTACTTCGTTATCCAAATCAATACCCAAACCCTGTGCAATCCCTGTATTTGACAGTAGCTTTACTTCCCGTGTGACATCAACATCAAAGGTGAAGCCTGAATAGTTGGTAAGCGCCGCACGCTTATTAAAGACTACGCTATTACCCGTGGCATTCACTACGTCAAACCTTACCAGGTCTATGAATTTCGGTGTGAACCAGTTGTCGAGGGTAAATTCGGTCCCTTCCTTAAAAAAAATGGAAAACTGCCCGCCTTCCGGCCCTAGCCAAAACCTTTCCTCCCCACCGAAAGCATTAATATGTTCGAGGGTATCCCCTGCCTCAAACAGGCCCTTATTGATCCAACCATACCCTTTTCCGCTCGTACCATTTGCCGTACTGGTCATCACACGCCCCTGGAGCGCTGGTGACAATGCCAACATCGCGTTGCCCTCCTCTAAAACAATGATATCGGTATACTGCTTTAAAAAGCCAACATCATTTCCAAAACTCGAGGCGAATGCGGGCTGTACAATGGGTCTTTCTTCTTTCATTTTTTTATGGGATGGCCAACACCCGGATAGAAACTGAACCATGACAAAAAGGAATAACAAGAGGTTTAGTGATTTCATTTTGGTAAATAAGCTTCTATTCATGGAAAGGCTCGTTTAGCTTTTACTACAAGATTTTTTTAAGACGCGGTCCCTGTTTCTATAGGATGACCTGTAAGATTCGAAATTTTTCAATCTAAAAGAATTTTTCTACATATCGCTTGTCCATTGATGATGCTTTTTTTACAAAGTCAAATATATGAAGACATTAAGCCCGGGATTTACGCTTTGCATTTCTCATGCCATAGCAAAACCAACACTTTTAACCTCATTTTCAACACGTAAAACCCGGCCCTCATCCCCCTCCCAACTGGCGCAAGTTTGCAACTTGTGCCTTTTTTATGATCACTAGGGTTTGTAACCCGGCTTACAGGTGGCTAAGACCCGACAAACATACAAAGTGCAGTTGAGCGTGATCTTGTATTTTATGTCTTATGCCCAATTTTGAGCGCTTTACTCACTTGGCCGAGTCGAAGACTCTCGTTTTCATTTTTTAAAACGCAAGTCACAGACTGGCGCCAGGTTTGGGTTCTCTTTTTAGTTTAATTCATTCATTTCAAGAGTTTCTACGTTCATTTTAAAAACACGCAGTTTGTACTTTTATTATAGGCAGCGAATCGAAACGCTAAGTTGGCGTCGTCAAGTTCGTCTTGATACAAACCATTGGTCCAAACTATTTTGTTTGGTTCATCCATTATACGATTGTCATGTTGGCGTTCAATATTGTAAATGGATAATCCGCAACCTGATACTATGATATAAAAAAGGGGCTGTCCGTTAGCCTAGAGGCCGATGTTCGCTTGATCGGCAAACTAGATCACGCCTCTAGGCTCCTCTTATGCATGGGCATGAACCACATGCAGCTCGCCGGCGGGGAGCTGGAAACAAAAAACGGGGTAGTTTTGAGTATTGAGTACTGAGTCTTGAGTAGCCTGTTTTTTAGTCGGCAAGGGGCAAACGGATAGGATGATTAGGGAATGTAGTTGAGTTTTGAAGTGCCTCTCATCTCAATAATGGCCGTCGACTCGATCATGCTCTTTTCACCTTCTCAGAGTCTCCTGTTAGGGGCTCTGAGGATTGTATTAGTCAAATGTATCATGGTAGCTAACGGTTTGGGTATGGTGCGTGTCCCGAAGGGCCTGCATTATACCTGTTGTTGTGCAACGTATTTTTCTGTTAATTCTATCAATTCGTTAATCAACTTGTGAACCTTAGTACATGGGTTATGATTTGAATAACTACGATCATGATATAATCCCTCCAACCTTTCAGCATTGGCAATCGCTTTCTCTTGACTACCATATTGGTTCAGTATCGAAAACATTTCTTTGGAATTCTTTTGATACTTGAAATCGGAAGTGTTGGCAGAATTATTAATTTCTTTTTCCAAGAGTTTTTGATATCGACCTCTAGGAACACCTGTATGGTAATAATTGAAGTGCAATAAATACCAAAGTTCGAATGCTTCATTGGTCCATGCACAATTGATTTTTGGACGCGAATTCGCGCCTTTGTTTATTGCGTTATTGAAGTTGTTAGAAGGAAAACTGTCTTTGTCGAAAACAGCCCAAACATTATCTATTTTTCTCAGGTATTTCTCCTCATATTTCTTCTTTAGTTTTTTAGCCTCTTCAATTATTGATAATGTATTCTTCCCTGTACCGTCAATATCAATGTTTGTAAGCTCAAGTACACCCCTGGGTAAAGATTCTTTTAAAGATTCGAAGTAATTCGGCTCAGTCTTTTCTCCTTCGCAGACAATGAGGTAAAATTTCCTTTTTGATTTAAATTCAGTCTTCCTCTTTTTCTCAGCTCTTGCTCGCCTTTTAAGTATGGCATTATCAATTTTTATTCTATTCGCCATAAGTCAAAAGTTCTTCAAAGTTCCCTATAAAAGGGATGGCTCCATATCTGCCATTGATATAGTCCTTTTCAAAGGATCTATCTTTTCGAATTTTTTTATCCGACCCTTCTTCTTTATATTCTATCAAAGAATAAAGATCACTTGCTTCATATTTGTCTTTCTCCAAGAAATAAATTTGGTCACGTCTGAATCTACCATAGGATAGTAGGTTAGTATCATGAGTAGCAAAGATTAATTGGGCATTTTTTGGGTTGTATTCTGGTGAATTAAACAAGTTGGTGATGGCAGCGGTTATAAGTGGGTGCAGTTTTGCGTCAAGCTCATCAATCACTAAAATCCCACCGTCAAGCAAAGTGTCAAAAATTGGCCCTGAAATATCAAATACCTTATTCGTGCCTGATGACTCTTGTCCTCTTAAATCAAAGTCTTCAAATCCAACTTGATTTCCGTTTTCATCGAATTTTTTGTGAATTGTATTAATTCGGGCAATGGTTTTACCTTTTAAATCAGTAATGATATCTTCTAGAAACTCGGACGGTATATCGTTAGGCAAGAAGCTTTTTTGAAACTTTTCCTTTCTAAATTTTATTTGTTCGAAACCTAAGTCTAAATCTTTAAAGAAATCTAATAGCCTGTCTTTTGCCTTTTTATTGTCTAGTAACGAGAAGGTTACACTTCTGTAGTTTTCATGACTCAAGCCTGATATTGTGCCCCAATTATTGAACCACTTAATAATGCTTCCTGCTACTTCACCATTGAATTGGTCAACGACAGAAAGAAACAATGCATTTTCCCTGGTTTTGGATTCCAAGCGCATACCTTCTTGAAATTCTTCGGTAACTCCAATACCGTTATTTTCTCTAATGAAAAGAGGTTGCTCTTCATTTTTATATTCTAGTTTGAATAGCCATTCGCCTCTTATAGCTACATTGTCTATTTCAAAACCGTACCTATATCTAATATTATCAAGGAAAAAAACAACTTCGAAAAAAGAGGGCTCATTTTCAGTACTTGTATTAAGAAGAAAAGGAACGATATCGAATTTTGAAGCTGAAGATTTTTCGGCAGAAGTCATCACAATCTTTTTCATTATTGACATCGCCTTTATGAGGTTTGATTTCCCGCTTGAATTAGCTCCGTAAAGTATAGCACTTTTAAGTAGCTTAGAAGAACCATACTTAAATGCTGAATGCTTGTGTTCGGTAATATTTGTAGCTTCAAGAGACAAGGTTTTTGGCTCTCTAAAGGACAGGAAATTGCCCACCGTAAACTCGATTAACATACTGTTGTCATGTTTTTGAGAAAAATTCTCATTCGTGACAAATATATGAGTTTGTGAGAGATTTTCTCACCTTTAGCCTCTAAATTCTTTTGATGGGCTATGTTGCCCAACTTATTAACAACAGCACCAGTTCCTGTTGTATCTTTTATATGTCAATTAATATCCTATAATTGCGGATCGATCTCACTGCCCGGGAGGTCTTTCAAAACTCCCCCGGGTGTATTTTTTACCCCCCGGGAAGCCTTCCCTTCTCCCCGGAAGAGCTAAAGCACCCCCCGGAAAAGCAATCCAAGCCCCCGGGATAGAAAAAAAAGCCCCCGGAAGCCAGGTCATCTCCCGAGAAACCTGTATCAAATACCCCGGGACAAATTTTATTTGGCAGGAAAGAATACAAAACCCCCGGGCAGAATATTATTTGGTAAGGACGATTTAATATTTCCCCCTAAGGTACTTAGAAAGGCAGCACCCGGGGCCTGGGTTCCATTTGTTTTAAACTATCAAAGATTATTCCTGATGCTTTTTGATCTTCTATTTGTGGTAATGGTAAGTGGTTTTGCAAGAATAGTATCAGGATATGCGCAACAAATGTTAGCGGTTTTAGCTGAGCCTTAGTTAATTGCTTAAATGATTTTTTGGTGTTGTTTTGCTGGTAGTGCCCAGGGAGAAATCAAGCTATTGCGAGACACTTGGTAAGATCAAAAAAATGAGCGCCATGCACCAGCAATACTATTAACTTTATAGACTATAACCAGGATAGATGTGAATGATCAACCGTATAATTTAGCCGGCAAAACGGCCATAGTCACTGGCGGAAGCAGCGGGATAGGACTCGCCATCAGCCAGCTTTTTGCAACCCGGGGAGCCGGGGTTTATATCATGGATATTGATGAAGGGGAAGGCAAAAAGGCCTGTGAACAAATCCTGCAAACCGGGGGCCGGGCTACATTTATTAAATGTGATGTATCCGCGCCGGCGGAAGTACAAAAGGCGATTGACGCCATTGACCAAGATGAGATCAGCATCCTGGTCAATAATGCAGGTGTAGCACACATTGGGAATATAGAACAGACCAGCGAGCAAGACCTGGACAGGATCTACGATATCAATATCAAAGGAGTTTTCAACTGCACACGGGCCGTCATCCCCCGGATGAAAAATTCCGGCGGGGTCATCCTTAACCTGGCCTCGATCGCTTCGGTGGTGGGGCTTTCGGACCGCTTTGCCTACTCTATGAGCAAAGGAGCGGTATTGACCATGACCTACTCGGTGGCTAAAGATTACATTCAATATGGGATACGCTGCAATAGTATAGCGCCAGCGCGCGTCCATACCCCGTTCGTGGATGGTTTCCTGCAAAAAAACTACCCCGGCCAAGAAGCAGAAATGTTTGACCGGTTGTCCAAAACACAGCCTATCGGGAGGATGGGAGCCCCCGGGGAAGTGGCCCATTTGGCATTATACCTATGTTCTGACGAAGCATCTTTTATCACGGGCTCCTGCTATCCGATAGATGGGGGCTTTATTACTCTAAATTCTTAACTAAAACAATGAAACTGATCCGATACGGAGACCCTGGCAACGAAAAACCGGGCATTCTTCTCAACGATGTGTATTATGATACCCGCCCTGTCGTACAAGACTATGATGAGGCCTTCTTCGCCGATGGGGCGCAATTGGCCTCCCTGCAAGCGGCAATTGAAAGCAAGTCATTAAAAAAGATCGAACCGTCAAGGCTGGGGCCTCCTGTACACAGGCCGGGTAAGATCATTTGCGTAGGGCTCAACTATCGCAAGCATGCCGCGGAAAGCGGCATGGACGTACCGGGAGAACCGGTACTTTTTTTTAAGGCTACGTCTTCTATGGTAGGGCCCTATGATGATATTGTGATCCCTAAAAACAGTGAAAAAACAGACTGGGAAGTTGAGCTGGCCGTGGTGATCGGGAAGAAAGCTTCCTACGTTTCAGAAGAAAACGCCATGGAGCATGTGGCCGGCTATGTTTTACACAACGATGTAAGTGAAAGGGCTTTCCAGCTCGAACGCGGAGGGCAGTGGGTAAAAGGGAAAAGTGCCGATACTTTTGCGCCACTGGGCCCCTACGTGGTCACCAAAGACGAAATACCAGACCCACACCAACTAAGATTATGGTTAAAACTAAATGAAGAGATCGTCCAGGACAGCAATACCAATGACCTGGTATTTGATATTCCCACGCTAGTGAGCTATATATCCCAATTTATGAGCCTCTGCCCGGGTGATATTATTTCCACCGGCACGCCGGCCGGCGTCGGACTGGGATTAGACCCCCCGAGGTATCTTAAGCCCGGGGATGTTATAGAGCTGGGTGTGGAAGGCTTAGGAGTGTCCAAACAACAGGTAAAAGCCTACCAGGACCTATGACCATTGACTCGCACCAGCATTTTTGGAAGTACAACCCTGTGCGTGACGCTTGGATCACAGGAGATATGAAAGTGCTGCAGCAAGATTTCCTTCCGCCGGACCTGGGGCCTCTTTTGACAGCCCATAGTGTAGAGGGTTGTGTCGCCGTCCAAGCCGATTCATCGGAACATGAAACCATTTTCCTTTCGGAACTGGCCCAGGCAGATCCACGGATTAAAGGCGTAGTGGGCTGGACAGACCTCCTGTCAGAAGACCTGGAAAGCGCTCTTGAGAAATACCGGGACCTGGCCGTTGTGAAAGGATTCCGCCATATTCTACAGGCAGAAAAGGAAGGCTTTATGCTTCAACCGAAATTTCTAAAAGGGGTAAAGCTGCTGGAGCAATATGGGTTTACCTATGACATTTTGATCTATGAGAAGCAATTAGACGAGGCGCTGGACCTTGTAAAACAGGTCCCGGATCGTATCCCGCTCGTGATCGATCACATTGCCAAACCAAATATAAAGGAAAGTTCATTTTCTTATTGGCAAGAAAAGATAAAATTGATCGCCACGCATCCCAACGTATTCATAAAACTGTCCGGGATGGTTACGGAAGCCGATTGGCATCATTGGGAAAAAAAGGATTTCGTACCTTACATTGAAACGGTCCTAAACGCTTTTGGCCCCACACGTATTATGTTTGGAAGCGATTGGCCGGTATGCTTGTTAGCCGCCTCTTATGAACGGGTAATTTCCATGGCAAGGGATTTCACAGCCACATTAAGCGTAGAAGAACAGGCCGCGATCATGGGAGGTACTGCCGCCCAGTTTTATAGTTTATCATAGTTAATAGTAGTATGGACTTAGGAATAAAAGACAAAGTATTTATTGTAACCGGTGGAGCCAAAGGCATAGGAAAGGCCATCATCCTTGAATTGGCCAACGAAGGAGCCATCCCGATCATCGTGGGGCGTTCGGAGCGGGAAGCCATCGAGCTAGAGCGGCAAATACAGCAAGATGGGGGTCAATGCCAGGCCATTATCAAGGAGCTGGCCGATGAACAGAATTGTAAAGAAGTGGCCGACCTGGCAGCCCAAAAATGGGGCCGTATTGACGGGCTGGTCAATAATGCGGGGCTAAACGATGGAGCAGGTTTTGAGAAAGGGCCTGGCGCGTTCGAGTTATCCGTCCGCGTCAATCTTTTTCATTATTACTATATGGCGCATTATTGCCTGCCGTGGCTCAAAAAATCCAAGGGGTCCATTGTAAATATAAGCTCAAAAACGGCACTTACCGGGCAAGGGGGCACTTCCGGCTATGCCGCTAGTAATGGCGCACAATTGTCACTGACCAGGGAATGGGCCGTGGAACTTTCGTCTTTCGGCATACGGGTCAATGCCGTGGTCCCGGCAGAAGTAATGACCCCTCAATACGAATCATGGATCCACTCTTTTGACGACCCCGGGGAAAAACTGGACTCCATTGTATCTAAAATACCGCTGGGCAACCGGATGACAACTCCCGGCGAAATAGCAGCCATGACCGTATTCCTGCTTTCCGAAAGAAGCAGCCATACCACCGGGCAGTGGATGATCGTGGATGGAGGGTATGTACACCTTGACCGCACCAAAACCTAGCCTGCCCATGATCAAAACTAAAATTGACTATAAACTACCGTTTATACTGATCACCAGCATGTTTTTCATGTGGGGGCTGGCCAATAATATGACGGATACCCTTTTGGCAGCCTTCAAGAAGATCATGAGCATGTCGGATTTCCAAACCAGCTGGATACAGGTGGCCTTTTACGGGTCATACTTCTGCCTGGCCCTCCCTGCTGCCCTAGTCACCAGGAAATTCGATTATAAGACCGGGGTGCTAATAGGCTTGGGAATGTTCATTGGGGGAGCGCTGCTCTTTTACCCGGCCAGCCAGACCATGGTATACGGCCACTTCCTGGTGGCCCTGTTTGTTCTGGCCGGGGGGCTATCCATCCTGGAAACGTCAGCCAACCCGTATATCATTAGGATGGGACCGCCGGAGACCGGCATCCAGCGACTGAACCTTGCACAATCATTTAATCCTATCGGCAGCATCACGGGTGTATTGCTTTCCAAGTTTTTCATTTTATCCCAGCTGGACCAGGCTTCCGAAGAGGAAAGGGCCGCCTTATCGCCTGCGCAGTTGGAAAGCATCCAGCAAGCCGAACTATCCGCGGTGATGGGACCTTACATCGGCACCGCACTTTTGCTGTTCATGATATGGATCATGATCTACTTTACCCGTATGCCGAAAGGATCGGACCGTGCGGAGCGTGACAGCCTCCGTACTATTTTCACCCGGCTTTTTAAAAATATCAATTACAAATGGGGAGTAGTGGCCCAGTTTTTTTACGTGGGAGCGCAGATAGGTGTGTGGTCATTTACCATCAGGTATGTGATGAAGGAACTGGGGCTGGACGAAAGTGATGCGGCCACTTACTACCTCGCGTCGCTGGTACTGTTCACTGCTTCCAGGTTTGTATGTACAGCGCTGCTCAATTACATCCGCGCAGAAAAGCTGCTGGCCTTATGTGCGCTAGGTGCCATATTTTGCTGCCTGGTGGTGGTTATGTTCAGTGGATTTACGGGGGTAATTGCCCTGGTCTTAACTTCAGGATTCATGTCCTTGATGTTCCCGACTATTTTCGGCCTGACGATCACGGGACTGGGTGACGACACGAAAATAGGCGGATCCGGTTTGATCATGGCTATTTTGGGAGGCGCCGTACTCACGGCCCTACAAGGCACCGTATCCGATATTACTTCCAGTATTAAGTTGGCTTTCCTGGTACCGGCCATGTGCTTCCTGGTGATCTTTATCTACGGCCTCAGGAGCATGTCATTGAGCACAAAGCCAACGAAGTGATGAAAATCTTGACCAAGCAAAATGGATAAAAATACGATAAGTACCGATTTCAATTCAAACTATCCTTCCGTAAGCGACCTGGAAAAAAAGTCTTCCAAAAGAATTCCAAAGTTCGCTTACGAATACTTGATCGGCGGCTGCAACGACGAGCTTAACCTGGCCAGGAACAGCGCCGAGATCCAGCAGGTGAAGCTGATGCCCCAATACCTTTCTGCCCATAGGTCTTCGAGCCTTTCTACCTCCCTTTTCGGACAGCAGTACGACGCGCCTTTTGGAATTGCTCCCATCGGCTTACAGGGGTTGATATGGCCGAATTCATGCGAGATCCTGGCCAAAGCAGCTTTAAAACATAATATACCTTTCATCTTAAGTACCGTTACCACGGCCAGTATTGAGCAGATAGGAGAGCTCACCGATGGAAAGTTCTGGTTCCAGCTTTACCACCCGGCGGAGAATAAACTACGGGACGATATATTGGAAAGGATAAAGAACGCCGGTTGTGATGTATTGGTGATACTGGCCGATACGCCCAGTTTTGGTTTCAGGTATAGGGACATTCGCAATGGACTCTCTATGCCCCCAAAAATGTCGGTCAAAAACTTCTTGCAGGTACTCCAAAGACCTACTTGGGCGATGCAAACGCTCTTTTACGGGAAGCCCGGCTTTGCCACCCTTAAACCTTACATGCCCAAAAATTTGGATCTGAACCAGCTGGGTCACTTCATGGACCAAACCTTTGACGGGCGGCTCAACGAGGATAAAATAAAAGCCATCAGGAAATTATGGGACGGAAAGTTGGTGGTGAAGGGGATTGTCAATGAACAAGACGCTGAAAAAGTGATCAAGTTAGGCGCAGATGGCATTATTGTATCCAACCATGGCGGGAGGCAGCTAGACGCCGGGGAGTCTACCATTAAGCCCTTACAGCACCTGGCCGATAAGTATGGAGACCAGGTCACGTTGATGATGGACAGCGGCATCAATTCCGGGCCGGATATAGCGAGATGTATGGCAAGTGGAGCAAAATTCACCTTCATGGGCAGGGCTTTTATGCACGGTGTAGGGGCCTTAGGGGCCACGGGAGGGGATCATACCACCGCTATGCTAAAACTTCAACTCCAACAGGTACTGGAACAGCTCGGGTGCGAGAATGTACAAGACTTACCCGGCCATCTAGTATCACAAAATCACTCATAAGCGCATCGAACCATACGATAAGGGTGAACGGGGATAATCAAAACATCCGGGCGCTCCCAAGGTTTAATCCCCCGTTTTCCTAAAGCAAACTAAAACATGGATAAAACCACCTGCAAAGGATTGCTAGACCCGGATCCAATGCCGTTTAGTCAATCGTACCCATCGCGCCCCTGGCTGAAAGGGAAATCCACTGCGCGGTTGGTTCCGCTTTAGGGGGCCTAAGGGTGAGCGTTGGCCTTAGCTTAACAGCGCTAAATCCGGGTCAAAATTAAATGGTTTCTCAAGCTTTTGATCATTATCATTTTTTGGCCTAAAACAGTCGTTTGCCACGTAAAATTCCTTAGAAGAATATGAAAATATTTGCGTATATTAAGGTAAAATAGGTTCTACTTGCAAATAAAACATTACTACCTAAGATGAAACCAAAAGAACTTACGAGGAGGAGTCCTGCACATGCGAGCTTTTCCGTGAGCAAGCACATCTTACCACGATTTCTGAATGTCTGGCACTATCACGAAGAGCTAGAACTGGTCTATATCAAAAAAAGCACGGGTACCATATTTGTAGGGGATAGCATAAAGACATTCCAGCCCGGCGACTTGATCTTGATCGGTTCCCAGCTTCCACACCTATTGCTCAATGATGATAAGTACTTTAAAGGTAACACCCTGGATGCCGAAGCATGGGTGATCCATTTCAACCTTAGCTGCCTGGGGACCCAATTTTTTCATTTGCCTGAAATGGCTAAGATCGACCGGGTGCTCGAAGCTTCAAAAGTCGGTTTGAAGATCAATGGTCAGAATAAATCAAAAATTGTCAAAGCGGTATCAAACATGATGAACGAGGATGGTTTTGAACGGGTCCTTAGGTTGCTGACCATCTTGGGGTGGATTGCTGACGAACCGAAAAAAGAAAAACTGGCCAGCTTAAGCTTTATTGATTCTTATGCCAATGTACCCGGGTCAAAACTCGATACGATCTATGAATACATTTTTAACAATTTTAAGGACAACATCCACCTGGGGCAGGTTGCAGAGCTGGCTAACATGAACCCATCCTCCTTTAGCCGCTATTTCAAACAGGTAACTAATAAAACCTTTACTACCTTTTTAAACGAGGTTCGCATTGGCTTTGCCTGCAAGCTTATACTGGAACAACGCAAAATGAATATTGCGGAAATTGGTTTTGAAAGCGGGTATAACAACCTTTCAAATTTCAACAAGCAATTCAAAAATGTTACGGGGATGACCCCAACCGAGTACCTGCAGGTACATCCATAGTAAAAACATACTGCCGGCCCATGTCAAACAAGTAACAGCATGTTTCCCCACTTTTTAGAATCATGGAGCACTAACGACAACGCCCGGATTACAAATCCTATTGCCTCGATAAGTACGCATTACGCTACGCTAAATGCGTACTAGTTGAGCACTAGGTAAGGTTCAAGTGGCGTGTTGAGGGGGGACATCCAGGAACAGCGTGGCACATTTGAGGCCTGTGGGTAAGCGGCCTATAGGCGCTGGATAGCGCGTTTTGCGCGGAAAATGGGCTTGGTTCCTGGCGCCCTTTTCTTTTGTTTCGTTTTCTTTTGGGCGCGCAAAAGAAAATGAAAACCGGGCTTAAAACCACAAAATCCCGCGTATACTGCTCATTTAGAAGATCGTACTACCCGAAACATCTTAAAAAGATAGCTTAACTTGACAAAATTAAACGTTCTACTACCAAAGCTAATTTCTAAGGACACACTTTTATAGGATCATGGGGCACAAACGACAACGACCGGATTACAAATCCTATTGCCTCGATAAGTACGCATTACGCTACGCTAAATGCGTACTAGTTGAATTGAAAATTCAAGTGGCATATGGAGGAGGACATCCAAGAACAGCGC